>CACXGC010000001.1 GCA_902767155.1 uncultured Ruminococcus sp.
GGCATGACTGTCTGGCATGAATTATTTTTCACCGCTTTCGATACTGACTGCATATCCTCAAAAAATGTATTTGCTTTTGCTTCTTTCACTCTATAAGCTCTTTTACTTTTCAAAATATTGGAAACTGGTGTTATGATCACTGTAATACACAATAATATTGCTACTCCGCAAGTATCCGTATGCTGTCAGTACCACGAAAAACAGCAGCGGCACGAAATGCCATATCTTATGCGGCAGCTTCATTACAAGCTTTTGCAGATATACATATAGGAGTGTAATCAAAATCCAAAAACCGATTATTATTAACCACTCCATCATTCGTCACCTTTGCGGAATTCAAGGATATCCCCCGGCTGACAGTCAAGTGCTGCACAAATCTTTGTGAGAGTAGATATTTTGATAGCCTTTGCCTTGCCGTTTTTAAGCACAGAAATATTCGCCATTGTTATGCCTACCTTTTCAGAAAGCTCCGTAACGCTCATTTTCCTTTTGGATAGCATAACATCTATATTTATTATGATCCTGTCTTCCATAGCTGCACGTCACCTCTTTATATCGTAAGGTCGTTTTCTTCCTTCATATCGGCTGCCTTATAAATAAGATGCGATATAGCTGCAGCCGCAACAGAAAATGAAACGCCAAGGAATACAACAAATGAAGCAAGAAGAATTGACGGATGATTAAATCCGATAAGCCAGTACACAATATTGCCAACGAAGAAAAACGCACTATCGATTGCTGCAAGTAAGGATATGTTTTTCATCATAACAGCATTTTCCTTGCAGAATGAATTGTCCCTGCCGATATTTCCGGCTATTTTCCAGACCAGTATCAATACGATATAACACGGTACTGCTGTCAGCCATAGGAAAATCAGCCACGGATAGAAACAATGTGCATACTCAGGATATTGCTGTGTCTTATCATTTCCTAAAACAGGAAATACAACGAAATATAAGACTACACCGATAAGAGCCATACCAATTGTGATTACTCTCAGCCATCTTGATAAGCTTTTCTGTTTCATAAAACTACCTCCGATTCAATTAAACTGCTGTGATTATACAGCACAAACGCATAAAAATCAATATATATTTATCGTATTACAATAAATATTTATTTTAATGCTTGTGATCAAGACAACAAAAAAGGACTGCCGAAGCAGCCTGAAAAGAAATGATTATTACGATAAATCAAAATTTATAGATGATTCAAAATATATCTGACATCAGGTTTCCAATTCTCTTTTATTTTGTCAAATCCTTTTTCTAAGATTGAAAGAGGCTTTGAACAGTTAAAACGATTTTATAAAAAGTTATAAAAATATGTTGACTTTTGTAGTTTTGTGATATTATACTTAGTCTCCAAAATTTTTTTATGTGATTCATTTCCCTTCTCAACTCCCTGTCAATTAAACCTAACGGCAGACTGTTATAACCGTCTGCCGTTGAATTTAAAATGATTCAACAAAAACTCTGTACTACCGATCTGGATTCGGTATTATTACTTTCACTATCGTACTGCCGCCTTTACGAGTCGTGATCTCCAATTCGCCTTTGCACATCATTTCAAGCCTTTCCTTGATGTTTTTCAGTGCAATATGCGGCTCATTGTCATCCACCGGCTTAAAGCCCGGGCCGTCGTCCTCTACAATGATCTCGCTGCCGGTATCTGTCTTACGGGTGATGACAGAGATGTGGATCTGATTGCTGCTTGCGACCAGACCATGCTTAACGGCATTTTATACGATAGGCTGCAAAGTCAGCGGCGGCAGACGGAAGTCGCTGTATTCTGCATCAAAGTTGACAAAAAGTGTGTTTTCAAACTGCGCCTGCTCAACGGCGAGGTAGGCATGGGTATGCTCCAGCTCTTCCGTAAAGGGAATGTTGTTTTCGTTTGCGATAGCGGCGAAGTTCTTGCGCAGATAGGTAGTGAAGTCCAGCGTTACCTGCTTTGCCTTCTGTACGTCCTGATCGCAAAGGTAGTAGATCCCCATCATGGTGTTGCATATAAAGTGAGGACGCATCTGCAATACCATGATCCCGGCGTGCTGATGGGCAATTTTCTGCTGCTGCTGTGTATATTGCTTTATGTTATCCGTAATGATAAGTCCGAACATCGTCATTGCACACAGAGTCATCCAGAATGAGACAAGCGCATCAACAGCTGCGAACATATACAGGATAACGAGGGCGTTGTGGGCAGTATATAGATAAAGAGAGCGATGAAAAATCTTCTTGAGATTTTCTTTTGTTTTATGATCAGTACTGCTGTGTTTGTGATCATGATCACTGCCAGCGGAGATATCATAAGCGGGAACAACGGACCGCAATTGAACTGATTGTCTGATGAAACATAGTAGAACATATCACAAAGCTGAGTAGCAAGCAGCAGTATGCAGAATACACACCACATCATTATCTGGGCACGAAGCAGCACATTGTTTATTATCTTTTTTTCTCCGCAGCAATGCAGCAAGAGGGGCATTGGCATGACCGTCAGCACGGAAAAACACAGATATTCAAGGATGTTTTTCAAAAATGTATATGTACTTATACCTATCCTTTATTATGCTATCGTTATCTCTGACGACAGACGTGCTCTTATTCCCAATGCATTCGCTGTCGGAGTCGGCTTTGCCTTGCTTGAAAATGTCGTTATCCTGACACAGAATGTCGAAAATGTGACTATCTTCTGGGCGCTGGTCAGGGTATTCGGATCAGGTCTTGTTCACGGTATCTGCACCGTTATGGTCGGCTGGGGCATTTCATACATCAAAAAGCGCCGTAAGTTCTTTTACTGCGGTACGTTTGCTCTGCTGAGTGCTGCGATAATCTATCATGCTACATATAATCTGCTTGTACAGTCGGATTATCAGTATGTCGGTGTATTGCTCCCGATCGTAACATACATACCCATTATCCTTCTGCTCAGGAAAAAAGGCATCAAAGCCCTCTGAACCCGGGATGAAGTGAAAAAATCGGTAGTGTCGCAAAATAGTTTATAAAAGAAAACAGATGTGGTATAATTAGAAAAAATGCTGGAGATGAAAAGATGGTTTACGAAAAA
>CACXGC010000002.1 GCA_902767155.1 uncultured Ruminococcus sp.
CAAATAATAAGTCAGCCTTACGGCTGACCGGCAATTCATCCCCGACCTATAGAGGTCGGAGTCTTCTTGCCGCTTTAGGATAAAAAACCTGCTGTTTTGCGTATTCAAAAAAATTTCCTCCTGTTCTTTACTCATCTTCTGCACAATCTTTTATATCCGGATTTACATGAACCATGCAGTGTTTTACCTCCGGAAACTGCTTTTCGATGTTATCGTGTACGGCTTCGGCAGTATTATGTGCCTCTATGAGAGTTTTTGAAGAATCTGTCAGTATTTCGACTTCAACATATATTCTTGAACCGAAAAGACGTGTCTTTATCTCATCAATGCCGACAACTTCGGGCGTATCAAGAATTACTTTTTCCATTTCCGAAACAGTTTCTTCCGAGCATGATTTGTCTATCATTTTGTTTATCGCATCTAGAAAAATTTCCACAGCTGCCTTTTCGATGAATACACAAATAATAACGCTTGCAAGCGGGTCAAGTACCGGAAATCCCAGCATTGCCCCAAGTATGCCAATAAATGCTCCTACGGACGAAAGGGCATCGGAACGGTGATGCCAAGCATCTGCCATTAGTGCACCGGAATTTATTTTTTTTGCCGCAATTCGTGTATACTGGAACATTCCCTCTTTTACGATTACCGACAATATCGCCGCAACAAGAGCAGCTGTTTCCGGTATTGCAATATTTTCCGTACCGGCATATACAACTTTTTCAAGCCCTTTGAATCCTATTCCCAGACCCGTTGCCGCAAGTATTACAGCAAGTACGATAGAGGCAACACATTCAAATCTTTCGTGACCATAGGGATGTTCTTTGTCGGGCTTTTTCTTTGAAATGGAAATGCCGATCATAACTATGAATGTACTGAAAACATCTGATGCTGAATGTACCGCATCAGATATCATTGCTCCGGAATGAGCAAATATTCCGGCTAACAGCTTTAGTGCCGAAAGTAAAATGTTTGTCAATATACTTATAACAGAAACTTTCATTGCAATTTTCGACTCGCAAAGTTGTTTTTCATTTGCCGACATAGTAAATCATCTCCGATTTCGTGTTAAAAAAATCACCCGTGGAACAACTTTTTGCTGTCCCGCAGGTGAATTCTGCTGCTATAAAGCCCGGCTGCCCAGTAATGACGCCTGATCAGTCTTTGTCAATTTTTGCTATTTTATCATATTCAAATAGGTTTGTCAATATGACTTGAAAATATATTTGTAATTCACAAAAAATATTGACATTTCGGTTTGTGAATCAGCAGGGTTAAAAGAAGATGCAAAAAAATACTTTTTGGAGGCACTTAAATTTGCGAAATGGTCAGGTGCAAGTTCCCAAAGAATTTCTGATATTATTGAATGATGACGGCGTAGAAAATACTCCGTATCAGGACAGAAAGTGGTAAATAAAAAAATCGGGGATATGCTGTTTTGCATATCTCCGGTTTCTTTATTTTTTCCCAATTATATGAAATTTTTGCGCTGTTTGTTACCTTAATGATGCAGCGGCGGCGGTCAGTGCTGCTGATGCGACAGGAACGGCAGCATAAAATCCTGAATTTCCGTGTTCTACTACAACAGCGAATGCAAGGGGGCAATCTTCATCTTTTGTAAATCCCGTTACCCAGCCGTGTGATAAGCCGTCGTCACTGACTTCTGCTGTGCCGGTTTTTGCACATACATCAAGCTCGTCTGAAAAATTATCATTGCCATAGTAATTTTTAACCGTGTAGTCCATCATTTCTTTCAGTTTTTCTGCTGTTTCGCTGCTCATCATACGATTGGCCTCCGAGCGTTCCGGAACAGGTGCAAGACTGCCTGAAAAAGTTTTATCTATACTTTGTATGAGTTTCGGTATTACAGGTACTCCGTCATTTGCTATTGCAGACGAACGTATCGCCATATTTATCGGAGATTCAAGTACAGTATATTGTCCCACACCTGACCATGCAAAATTATTGTCATTTGCCGACGATACATTATACGTATTTGTTATAGTCTCTATTCCATCAAATTTCCATGATTTGTTGAATCCCATTCTTTCTGCCTGAGCGGTCATTTTATCTCTTCCAAGAAGAATGGCAAGCTCTGCAAAATATGCATTGCATGATGTTTTTATAGCGTCTTTCATATCAATATGGCCGCTTATCTCAAAACAGTTTATATCTTTGTCGCCTATTTTTGTGCTGCCTGTACAGTCATATTCAAGATGTTCAAGCTCGGGATCGTTTTCCAGTGCTGCCGCAGCCGTGACCAGTTTGAATGTTGATCCCGGCGGATATGAGGCGGAAACAGCACGGTTTATATAAGCTCCCTCATATACATCGTTTGTGTCAAGATCTTTCGGGATATCCATCGGGTCATAGCTTGGTGTGCTGACAAGACAGATTATCTCTCCGGTTTTGTAATTGTAAACAACACAGGCACCTTTTCTGTCGCCCAAAGCTTCATATGCTGCTCTCTGAACATTGCTGTCAATCGTGATATGAATATCTTTACCTTCTTTCATTTCGTTGGGGATTCCAAGACCGAAAGAAAAATCATAGGCTGACAATTCGGAACGATACAATGTTTGTACCGCTGTGGAAATATTAACGCTGTCGTCTCCTACAACGTGAAGACAGGCACAGCGTGTAATTTCGTCTTCGTTATATATCCTTTTTCCGTCTTCACTTTTAGCGAGTATGATGCCATTTCTGTCGATTATTTTTCCGGCATATTCAAGGCCGCTACTGTCTGAAAGATGTCCGTTATACGGTTTGGATACCCATACGGACGAATTTATGACCAGATTTACAATGAAGTAAATTATTCCTGCAAAAAATGCGAGCGTAAGCATCAGCACAGGAAAAGAACGTGTTCTTGTATGTCTCATATCTTCACCGCCTATATTTCAACATAGTCTTTATTTTGTTTTTCGAGTCTTTTTGGAATGTGACGGAAATATGTTCTTTCGTCAGCCGCTTTTATAAAGGCAAGCAGTCCCCAGCATGACATCATGCTCGAACCGCCGTAGCTTACAAACGGAAGTGTAACTCCTGTCAGAGGAAGAAGGTCTACAACACCGAAAATATTAAGTGCAGACTGAAATACAAGAAGTCCGCCGGCAGAACAGGCTGCTATGGAATAAAATGTAGAGCGGCTGCGTGTAGTAACACCTCTTGCATACAGCATTAGTCCCCCTATGGTGACTGCACAGAGTACCGCTATTATACAGCCGAGTTCCTCACACATAAGACAGAATACAAGGTCGTTTTCGGATGCGAATAAATATTGCAGATAACCTTTTGACAATCCTACGCCGAAAAGTCCGCCGCTTGCTGAATATATGAGAGAACGAACCTGCTGATAACCGCTGTCGTTTGCGTATTCCCATACGTGACCCCATGCTGCAAAACGCTCTGCAATATACGGTTTTACAGAAAGCATTGTCATAGCACCGAGTACGGCAGCAGTCAAGGCAAGAAATACCGTTTTTATGTCGCCTGAGCGCATGAATGATATTATAAGGAATGTTACAAAGAAAATGACAGCTGTTCCGAAATCACTCATCAGTACAAGGAGTCCGACACTTGCAGCAGATACTGCTATAAATGCGGCAAGACTTTTCTTTGTTTGCAAAACATCAAGTGTTGACGCTCCGACAAAGATGTAAGCTATTTTTGCAAATTCTGATGGCTGTATTGAAACAGGCCCCAGTATTATCCAGTTTTTTGCACCATGAAGTGATCTGCCTATGACAAGTGTAGAGCCAAGCATGAGCAGTGCCAGAATGGAGATTATTATATTCCATTTCATTACCCTGTCAGGAATTTCTATAAACCACAATATGAGTGAATACAATATCATTCCAAGAACTGCTGCTATAAGCTGAACATATCCCTGCTTTACGTTGTGGGACGCTGCAAGTATTATACCCGTTCCCGAAAGAAACATCACAAGTGATTCCAGCTCGAAATTCATTCGTTTTAAACCAAGTTTTGAAACAGAATAAAACAGCCACATGACTCCGATGAAAGATGCAGCCAGTATTACACAGTCGGTGTTTTGTAAATTGATAGATGACTGAACGGTTAGCAGCGATATGTAAAATGTTATGAGCGACAGTATTATTTCCTGTGGGAACATCTTTATCTCACGTCTCGGCACAGCGCCCTCAATATCAGAAGCACGTCGCATGACTAATTCTGTAGTACCACAGGTTATAACATCTCCGATAGCTACAGGATATCTGCCGTCAGTCTTATCTCCGTTTACATAAACACCGGCTTTTGAGCCTGTATCTGTTATGAACCATCCGTTACTTCGACGCAGTAAAACAGCATGATCTCTTGAAACCGTCGGGTCATTGATTTTTATGTCGGAACTTGCGCTCCGTCCGATAGAATTTTCCCAGTAAATAACAGGGTAATTTGTATCATTGGTGCGGTCTTCGAGAACGATAAGAGCCTGTTCCGAACGGCGACCACCACGAAGCGAGACAAAACACATAATGATTATTACTGCTGCTAACAGCGGTTCACCAAGACGGATTCCAAAAGAAATCATATCCATTAGTTCATTCAAATTTTTCCCCTCCAATTCGTAAAGTATATTACCTAATATAACATTTTTCTCCGGAAAAAGCTACACAATTAATGACAAAATAAAATTTACAAAAGCTATTTACAAAATCTGAAATTAAAGTATAATAGAATACGGGAATGTATACAAATATTTTGCAGAAAATAAGAGAGAAAGGAGAAAAACGTTTGAAAAAATCAACATTTGTAATTACCCAGACAATATTGTCGATAATATTGGCAGCATCTGTAGGTGCTGTTGTAGTACTTACATTAGATATACGTTCAGGAGGAAAAATTCTTCCACAGGAATTATTTAATCAGCAGACTTCTGAGAAAAGTAAGTCTGCACCAAAAGAAACTTCTGAAAAGAATAATCCGGCAGAATCTTCTGTAAAAGAAACAACTTCAAAAGTTAAGGAATCATCTGTACAGGAATCTGTCGGTGTTAACAGTAAACCACAGTCATCAGCAGAAAACTTGTCTGAAACTTCCGCAAAAGAAGAGTCTGAGAAAGAAAATTCCAAATCAGAGGAAAGCAAAGTGTCTGCTGATGAACTCAAACTCATACTTACAGAACCTAAAGATCTGAAAACGAATCCCAAAGAACTGACAAAATTTATTAATGATTATGGTTACGGATATGACTCGCTTGGTTTCAACCATATGATAATTGTTGATGTCGAACCGGAAAGCTCTGCAAAGGTCTATTGTTATCAGAAATCTTCAAAAGATTACTGGTGGAATATTGCCGGTGATAACAAGCCTATTACCGATAAAGCGTTCATTGGCTCAAACGGAGCTGATTTTGATGTGAAGACTGGTTCAAAGAAGTCACCGCTGGGTTTCTACTATGTAGGCGAAGGCTTTTATATCGGAGACGAGCCCGATACAACTTTCCCTGTGTTTGAAATAACCGACAAAACTTACTGGGTGACTGATACAAAGTCGAAATCGTATAACAAGCACGTTGAGGAAACTGATGACAAGGACTGGTCCGATGCTATACAGATGATTTCTGACAAGGATGCATATAAGTACGGACTTGTTATAGATTTCAATACAACGTCCCCGGATAAAAAACTTGCAAGTGCCATTTTTATGCATTGCGGAAATGCTCCGACAGACGGCAGTATAGTTGTCCCTGAAAATGTTATGAAATCAATTTTAGAATGGCTTGACAGCGATAGTAATACATATATATTTGTCTCACCGTGATATTGCAAACGGTTAGCTTAATTTTTTGTGGAGGTTTTTTTATGACAATATTGGTTACAGGCGGTGCCGGATATATCGGCAGCCATACTTGCGTTGAACTTCTTGAAAGTGGCTATGATGTTGTTGTAGCTGACAATTATTACAACAGTGTTCCGGCTGTCCTTGACAGGGTTGAAAAAATTACCGGAAAATCTTTGAAACGCTATGAATGTGATATCCGTGACAGGGAAGGACTGAAAAAGATTTTTTCCGAAAATAAAATAGATGCGGTTATTCATTTTGCAGGACTTAAAGCTGTTGGTGAATCGACAAAACTTCCGCTTCTTTACTATGAGAATAACATCTCAGGAAGCGTAGTTTTGTTTGAAGTTATGGCGGAATGCGGATGTAAGAAAATCGTGTTCAGTTCTTCGGCTACAGTTTACGGAAATAATCCGATTCCTTACAAAGAGAATATGCCTACAGGTGATGTCAGCAGTCCTTACGGCAGAACAAAACATTTTATCGAACAGATACTCGGAGATGTTTATCGCTCTGACCCTGAATGGAGTATTTCACTTCTCCGCTATTTTAATCCTATCGGCGCACATGAAAGCGGTCTTATTGGAGAAGATCCCAACGGTATTCCTAATAACCTTATGCCGTATATTTCTCGTGTCGCTATCGGCAAACTTGAAAAGCTTACTGTTTTCGGCGGCGATTACGATACAAAGGACGGTACTTGCATAAGAGACTATATTCATGTTGTAGATCTGGCAAAAGCTCATCTTTGCGCAGTTGCAAAAATTCTTGATACTACCGGTATCGAGGCTTACAATATCGGTAACGGAAAAGGTTACAGCGTTCTTGACATAGTAAACGCTTTTGAACAGGCAAGCGGCATAAAACTCAATTACGTTATCGGCGCAAGACGAGAAGGCGATCTGCCGGCTTTCTATGCAGATGCGTCAAAAGCTAATAAAGAGCTTGGCTGGCACGCTGAATATGATATAGACAAAATGTGTGCTGATACATGGAATTTCCAAAAGAAGAATCCTGACGGAATCCACTGATTCCGCTTATGTTTCCCGTCGTATGCCGGCGGGAAAAATTTTTTGTGTACATATGATAAGGTATTGAAAAATATGAACAAAAATAGTATAATAATGTTGAAAGCCAGTTAACTGTGCATTCATTGGTTTGCTGTTCATCGGCAGAATACAGCAAAAAACGAAAAAAATTTCTATAAAGGGGATGCTTTGCAATGGGAATTATTAAGGCAGTAGTCGGTGCAGTCGGCGGCGGACTTGCAGATTCATGGCTCGAAGTTATCGAACCGAGCGATATGAATGCTACAACAGTTATGTGTCCGGGTGTGCTCAAATCAAGAAACGACAGAAGAAGCTCAAATACCAAGGGTACAGAAAATACTATATCCAACGGCTCTATTATCCACGTTTATGACGGTCAGATGATGATCCTTATTGACGGCGGCGCTGTTGTTGACTATTCCGCTGAACCTGGTTATTTTGAAGTAAAGAACTCTTCACTTCCGTCTTTGTTCAACGGTCAGTTTGGTGACTCAATAAAGGAAACTTTTAACCGTATCCGTTACGGTGGCACAACTCCTTCTTCTCAGAGAGTTGTTTACATGAACCTCAGACCGCTTGAGGGTATCAAGTTCGGTACACAGGAACCTGTAAGCTACTATGACCCGAATTATGATATTGATGTAAATGTTCGTGCGTTCGGTAAATTCTCTGTTGAAATCGTTGACCCGCTCAAATTCTACAAGACTATTATCCCGACTTCCGACGTTACAAATATGCGTCCGGTTGATATGGAAAAGCTTATATCACAAAGATACGATCAGGAAGTTATTACCGCTCTTGCTCCGGCTCTTTCTCAGCTTTCTATGCAGGGTGTCAGAATATCTCAGGTTGTTGGACATACAAGAGAACTCTGTAACGCTATGAAAGAAAGCCTTAAGGATGTATGGGAAGGTCAGAGAGGTATCCGCCTCGGTGAGATTGGTATTACTATTAACCTTGATCCGGAAACAAAAGAGCTCCTTAAACAGAGAAGTCAGGTCGCTATGTTCAACAGACCGGACCTCAGAGAAACTATGGTTCAGAGAAATATTTCTCAGGGTATTCTTAATGCCGGCTCAAATCCTAACGGAGCAGGAAATGCTATGCTCGGAGTTGGTATGATGATGAATGCCGGCGGCGGATTTATGCAGCAGGCTTCAAACAACAATATGCAGCAGATGCAGATGATGCAGCAACAGCAAATGCAGCAGGCAGCACCGGCAGCAGGCGGCTGGACTTGTGCTTGCGGCAAGGTCGGAAATACAGGAAAATTCTGTGCGGAATGCGGTAAACCAAAACCGGCAGACAATGGCTCATGGACTTGTGTTTGCGGCGCTCAGAATACAGGAAGATTTTGTGCGGAATGTGGCAAGCCGAAACCGGCTGCAAAAAAGATAAAATGTGATAAGTGCGGATATGAACCGGATATGAGTAAACCTATCCCGAAATTCTGTCCGGAATGTGGAGATCCGATAAACGAATCTGATTTTGTCTGATGATCTGTGTTTTCCTGTGTGTTTTGCGCACAGGAAAACAAGTTTTATATGAAAGAGGTGGACAGGCAGAACCAACGGCGTTCTGTCGGCTCTATGGATACTGTATCATACAGATGTATTAATTGCGGTGGTCCGCTTGAATACAATGCCGCTAAACTTAAATTTGCCTGCGAATATTGCCGAAGTGAATTCACAGAAACACAGCTTCGTGAGCATTTCGGAAATCTTGACGAAAATCTCAGCGAAAATCAGCAGTCTGAACAGCAAAGCGAGACTGAAAGAGAATATGGTGCTGCTTTGTATACCTGTCAGGGCTGCGGCGCAGAAGTTATTGCAGAAACTGAAAATACCGCTGCGACTTTCTGCGTTTATTGCCATAGTCCGGTCGTTATATCCAATCGTCTTACAGGACAGTTCAAGCCCGATAAGGTCATTCCTTTCAAAATATCTGAGGACGATGCCAAAAGTAAATTCAAGGCTTTTTGCGGAAAAAAATTGTTCCTTCCAAAGGATTTTATATCTGACGGACAGATGGATAAAATGAAGGGCGTTTATTATCCTTACTGGATAGTAGATTCTCAAAAAGACGGCAGTATGACCGCTACGGCAAAAAAAATAAGACGCTGGAAAGACAGCAACTATGAGTATAAGGAAACAAAAATTTATAATGTTGTCCGTAAGGGAAAAATACACTTTACAGGCTATCCACATACGGCTCTCGGTAATACTGAACACAGCAAGGCTCTCAAATATGTGAATCCTTTCAAAGATGAAGAGTTCCGTCCGTTTACAATGGCTTACCTTTCCGGTTTCCTTGCAGAAAAACGTGATCTTGAACGTAATCAGGTTCAGTCCGATGTCGATAAAGAACTCAAAGAGTATGCAAAAAAAATATATCGTGATACTATTCGTGATTACGATTCGGTAAGTATCGAAGCTTTCGATGTTCATACTCTTGCTGAAAAATGGGAGTATGGACTTATGCCGGTATGGCTGATGAATTTCACTTACAAGGGAAAAACCTTTATGTATGCTATGAATGGTCAGACAGGCAAAACTTTCGGAGAATTGCCTGTTTCGGGCGCTAAGCTTACCATTTTCGGCATTATTATGTTCATTCTTCTGACAGCAGCAGGTTTCTTCCTGTTCGGAGGTGGAATATGAAACATTTCAGAAAATTGTCTGTGCTCTGGGTTTTGATGCTTGTTATTGCAGCGTTTGCTTGTACATCTTTTACCGCTTATGCGGAAGAGTCTTCTGTGGCAGAAAGTTCTGTTACATCATCTGCTCAGGATAAAACTGAAAAACCGAAAAAGGAACGCAATATCGTTAAAAGTGTTGCAATATCTCTTGGTATAGGTATAGTGGGAACAGGTATCATAGTATTCCTGATATATAGAGGTTACAAGACTAACGGTCAGACAGAACCGTATCTTTATACGAAAAAAGCACCGTTGGATCTCTCTGTATCTACTGATACACTTGTAAACACTGTTCTTGATAAGAAGAAAATCGAAAAGAATCAATCTTGATTCTACAATATAAACGGGGCGTAAAGTGACCTGCGAAATTTATGATTCGCAAAAAATTAATTGAGTAAGGCGGCTGTTCACTTTTTTATCCTAAAGCGGCAAGAAGACTCCGACCTCTATAGGTCGGGGATGAATTGCCGGTCAGCCGTAAGGCTGACTTATTATTTG
>CACXGC010000003.1 GCA_902767155.1 uncultured Ruminococcus sp.
CACACGGGGATAGCTCGTTGATACTGTACGGGTTGCCGTACTTGAGCGAGAAGCCCCCACCTCTATAGGTGGGGGAGTATGTCACGGTAGAATATTGCTATACTATACAAGTATCGGAAAGGGTGATACAAATGACCAAAAAGCACATAAAGACACTCAATAAGGCAAACCTCAAGGAGTCTGCTGTAAAGGGCGGCTGCGGCGAATGTCAGGCATCCTGTCAGTCTGCTTGCAAGACATCATGCACAGTGGCTAACCAGAAGTGCGAGAAGTAATATCACTTCAATATTGTGACGAAAACGGGCTGTTGCACTAAGAATTTTTTCTTTTGCGGCAGCCTATCCTATTTTTACCCCTCCGGCACTTCGTGCCACCTCCCCTGAATGGGAGACAGTGAAATTTGCTCATAAATCAGAGCCTCCCCTTTAGGGGAGGTGGCTTTTGTTCACGTAAGTGAGCAAAAGCCGGAGGGGTTAAGTGAGCAAAAGCCGTAATGCGACAGCCCCTTTATTTCTATGTAAGAGGAGTAATAAAGAATGATACATAAATATAAACTCGGCGGATATAATATCTGCCTTGATGTACACAGCGGTGCGGTTCATGTGCTTGATGATATCGCCTATGATGTGCTTGACCTGTGCGATGAAAAAATGACTGAACAGCCGTCAGGTAAAATATTTGATGAACTTGGAAAGAAATATGATAAGGCTGAAATAGCGGAAACCTATGAGGCTCTTTATGAACTTTACAAAGATGGTATGCTTTTTTCGCCGGACGATTATGAGCAGTTTGCCGATATGATGACAAATGCACCGATCAAGTCAATATGTATAAACATTTCCCACGACTGCAATCTTCGCTGTGAATACTGTTTTGCCGCAAAGGGAGATTTCGGTCAGGGTCGCTGTCTTATGCCGCTTGAAACAGCTAAAAAAGCTATTGATTTCATAATAGCAAATTCCGGTACAAGACGTAATCTTGAAGTGGATTTCTTTGGCGGTGAGCCGCTGATGAACTTTGAAGTTGTAAAAAAGACTGTTGAATATGCAAGAAGTATCGAAAAGAAGTTCAACAAAAATTTTCGCTTTACCATTACAACCAACGGTCTTTTGCTTGACGATGAAAAAATCGAGTATATCAACCGTGAAATGAATAATGCGGTTCTGTCACTGGACGGCAGAAAAGAAGTCAATGACAAGATGCGTGTTACTCCTAACGGAAAAGGCTGCTATGATATAATCGTTCCAAAATATCAGAAACTTGTTGCTACAAGGGGAGACAAAGATTACTACATCAGAGGTACTTTCACAAAATACAACCTCGATTTCACGAATGATATACTCCATTACTATTACGACCTCGGTTTTGACCAGCTTTCTATCGAGCCGGTTGTTTCAGACCCGAAACTTGATTATTCTATAAAATACGATGATCTTCCCCGTGTATTCGAGGAATATGAAAAGCTTGCCGATACTATAATAAAATCAAGAAAAAAGGGAGACTACTATAATTTCTTCCACTTTATGATAGACCTGAATCAGGGACCTTGCGCTATAAAACGTCTTCGTGGATGCGGATGCGGAAATGAATATGTTGCAGTGACTCCGCAGGGAGATATTTATCCTTGCCACCAGTTTGTCGGACAGGAAGACTACAAAATGGGAAATCTGCATGACGGTACATTTGATACCGATATGAAACAGATGTTCGCAAAAGCCAATGTCTACACCAAAGAAAACTGTAAGGATTGTTGGGCAAAATTTTACTGTTCGGGCGGATGCAATGCAAATAACTTTCAGTACGAGGGAGATATAAGAAAATCACATAAAACTTCGTGCGAGCTGGAAAAGAAGCGTCTTGAATGTGCTATTATGATAAAAGCGGCACTTGCTGAGGATAGTGACGAAACACCTTGCGACGGCGAGGATTGTTTCACTTCATGCTGCTGATATTTCTTAATCAGCACGAAAAGCATGAAAACAAATGTTTCGTGTGATTATCGCACAAACTTATTGGCTGCTTTGCTGAGAAAAAATTTACTTGACAAAGCTGTAAAATGGTGGTATAGTATACAGGTACAACAAAGTAAAGCTTGGCTTTCACCTGTAGGGTTTCGTCCGGTACGGGTCAATAGGAGTGTGTTTTCCCGCTTTTTTGATGGGTATTTATACTGTTATTGCACGGACGGTCGGTGATCGTCCGTGCTTTATTTGTGTGATAATGTTTTTGGAGGTGCTTAACATTAGCAAGCAGGAAATTCAGATCAATGATGAGATCCGTGACAAAGAGGTTCGTGTAATCGGAATGGACGGTTCACAGCTTGGAATTATGTCATCGTCAAAGGCTCTCAGCATGGCAGAAGCAGCAAATCTTGACCTGGTTAAAATTGCCCCTCAGGCGCAGCCGCCGGTGTGCCGTATAATGGACTACGGAAAGTATCGCTTTGAACAGGCAAAAAGAGAAAAGGAAGCCAGAAAAAATCAGAAGGTTGTCGATATTAAAGAGGTTCGTCTCTCACTGAACATTGATACCCATGATTTCAATACTAAACTGAATCATACTCAGCGCTTTATAGGCGGCGGTGATAAGGTTAAGGTTTCAATTCGTTTCAGAGGCCGTGAAATGGGACATCCTGAACTCGGAATGGAAATAATGAACAAATTTGCGGATGCTTGTCAGGAATTCGCCGTTGTGGAAAAACCTGCTAAGCTGGAAGGACGTAATATGCTTATGTTCCTTGCACCTAAACATAACAAATAACCAAAATCAAGGAGGAATCTTAATATGCCTAAGATCAAAACTCACAGCGGAGCAAAAAAGCGTTTTAAGCTCTCAAAAAACGGTAAGGTTATCCGTGCACATGCTAATAAGTCACATATACTCAACAAGAAGACAACAAAGCGCAAGAGAGGTCTCAGAAAGACGGTTGCAGCCGATAAGACAAATGTAGCAGCAATCAAGAAACTGCTCCCCTACAAATAATCGGGTGTACGTAACAAGGTCTGAAAATTAATCATCGGAGGTATATAAAATGGCTCGTGTAAAGGGTGCGTTGGCAACA
>CACXGC010000004.1 GCA_902767155.1 uncultured Ruminococcus sp.
AAACGATGGTAGCTTTGGCAAAATCGGATACGATGAAACAGGAATTTTCTCAATATAGGTATATTTGTCCATATTTTGAGTAGCAGATAGCTTTGATTATTTTCGGTTTCTCGAATCAGAAAAAGACAGTCGGAATTTTTCGCTGTTTTACCGTCACAGCTTTAGTTGTAATGGTGATTTTTACCGTAGCAATAGTAATGCGTGGCGAAAGAATGACTGCTGAATATAACGGAAATGTTTATTCCGTCAAAGCTGAAACAGAAAACGATATTCTTCGTTTTGCCGGTTTTTTCGGTCTTGATGTTGAAGATAAACCGCTGTCTGTCAAGAATATTATCATTCCTGCTGAATTTAATGACGTTTATTCCGCTTATAACGATATACAAAAGTTGTCGGGGCTTGATCTTGTAAATTACAAAGGCTGTTTATGCCGTCTTTATACGTACAGGATTTCAGGCTCACAGGAACTTGTTCACATACTTGTATATGGTAATCGGATAATCGGCGGAGATGTATGTGACGAAAAATTTGGCAGCAGAATGTACAGTTTTTCCGAAAAAAAGACCGATGTACATGATGTATTATGATATAATAGTATTATTTTGACCATATGCGTACTAAAGTAATCTTGACACGGATTTTTCAAAATGTTATCATTATTAAAAAGCTTTGGAACTGATTATTTTACAAGAAAATGTTACTTTTGTGTTATTTTGTCAAATAAAATATCAGTCTTTGCTTAATTTACAATACAAGGGGATTTTAAAATGTTGCTTGACAGATTTTTACCTCGCATTAATTTCGATTCGTATGATGATTTTAAGCAGAATTATCGTGTAAATGTCCCTGAGAATTTTAATTTCGGCTTTGATATAGTTGATGAGTGGGCAAAACAGGATGAAAATAAAAAAGCCCTTGTATGGTGTAATGACCATGATGAGGAAAAAATTTTTACATTCAAAGATATCAGCCTTTTGTCAAACAGGGCTGCAAATTATTTCAAAAGTATAGGAATACGTAAAGGCGATGTTGTAATGATGATACTTCGCCGCCGCTGGGAATACTGGGTATGCGCCGTTGCACTTCATAAACTTGGTGCTGTTACAATTCCCGGAACATTGCAGCTTACGAAAAAAGATATAGTTTACCGTGCAAATGCTTCAAAGGCAAAAGCTATAGTATGTGTGAATGATGATTTCGTTGTTTCTCAGACCGAAAAATCTCTTCCTGAATGTCCTACAATAGAACATCATATCGTAGTTGGAGAAGACAGAGACGGTTGGGAGTTTCTCGAGGCTGAAATGGAAAAACAGTCCGATGTTTTTGAACGCCCTACCGGTGAACAGGCAGTCAATAAAGATGATGTTATGCTTGTGTATTTCACTTCCGGTACTACAGGTATGCCGAAAATGGTTCAGCATAGTTTTTCGCACCCGCTTGGTCATATTGTTACTGCTAAATACTGGCAGCAGGTACAGGAAAATAAGCTGCATATGAGCGTTACCGATTCAGGCTGGGCAAAATTCGGCTGGGGAAAAATCTATGGTCAGTGGATATGCGGAGCAGTTATTTTTGCATACGATATGGATAAATTCGTTCCGGCAAAGCTGCTTGAGAAAATGTCAAAGTATAAGCTGACAACTTTCTGTGCACCGCCAACCATGTACCGTTTTATGCTGCTTGAAGATGTGGCTTCTTATGACCTTTCTTCAATACAGCATTGGTGTACTGCCGGTGAACCGCTGAATCCCGAAGTAAACAATAAGTGGTTCAAATTTACTGGTCACAATATTTATCAGGGTTTTGGACAGAGTGAAGGCAGCGTACTTATGGCTGATTTCCAGTGGGACGAAATAAAAATAGGTTCAACAGGAAAACCCTCTCCGCTTTATGATATAAAGCTTCTGGATAATGACGGCAATGAAGTGGGAATCGGAGAAGAAGGAAATATATGTGTAATGGACGTAAAAAATAATCCTCCGACCGGTTTGTTTACCGGATATTACAGGAATCCTGAAATGACTGACGAACTTCTGCTCGGCAAATACTATAACACTAACGATATGGCATGGCGTGACAGTGAGGGATATTACTGGTTCGTTGGCAGAAATGACGATGTTATAAAATGTTCCGGCTACAGAATAGGCCCGTTTGAAGTTGAAAGCGCAATGCTTGAGCATGATGCTGTCGTAGAATGTGCTATAACCGGTGCGCCTGACCCTGTAAGAGGACAGGTCGTAAAAGCTACAGTTGTTCTGAAAAAGGAATATAAGCCAAGTCCGGAACTTATCAAGGAATTGCAGGATCATGTCAAAAAATCGACTGCGCCTTACAAATACCCGAGAGTTATTGAGTTTGTTGATGAGCTGCCGAAAACTATAAGCGGAAAGATCAAACGTGCACAAATACGTCACGAAGATGAAGAAGCAGTTAAGGTAAAAGACAATACTCAGCCGAATGACCAGTAAAGAACAGGGGCTGTCGCACTAAGAACTTTTTCTTTTGCGACAGCCCCTATAAATTTTTTTGTTGCTGACGCAAATATTGTGTTATAATGTTAATGTAGTTATGCACTATTAATTATTCAGAAAGGGTGTGTTGTTTTTTGAAAAACACAAGTGCAATAATCCTTGCCGGAGGAGAAGGCAAGAGAATGAAATCAAACCGTCCCAAAGTACTCAGCGAGGTGATGTTCCAGCCAATGCTGAAATGGGTAATTGATGCAGTGCGTACAGCAGGCATTAAAGATATATGTGTTGTTACCGGAAGTAAAAAGGAATATGTCGAAAAATATCTTGAGACACTTTCGTTCAAGGTAGAAACTGTTTTTCAGCCGGAACGTCTCGGAACAGGTCATGCAGTTATGATGGCAATACCATTTCTTGAAAAACATCGTGGAACTGATGTGCTTATCCTCAATGGAGATGCGCCATTTGTCAGCGTTGATACTATAAGAGATGCGTTCGTTGTCCATAACCAGACAGGAGAAATAGATCCTGAAGTATTTGATTGGGAAGCACCAAGAGAAGGCTCTACAAACCGTGGATGTACTGTTATATCAGCCGAAGTTGAAAATCCGTCGGGCTATGGAAGAATCGTACACGAAACTGACGATCAGGTTTATTTTCACCTCAGCACACTTAAGGCGATCGTTGAAGAAAAAGAGGCTACTGACGAAATACGAAAGATAAAAGAAGTGAATTCCGGTGCATATTGGTTTGAAACAGATATTCTTCTTGATGCTCTCAGCAAACTGACAAAAAGCGAAAAAACAGGAGAGTACTATCTTACAGATACTATTGCCATTATAAAGGACAGTGGAAATGCTGTTATGTCATACAAAGCTAAAAATGCAGATTCTGTTCTCGGTGCAAATGATTGTATACAGCTCGCTCAGCTGAATGAGATTGCAAGAATGCGTATCATCCATAAGCATATGAAAAATGGTGTCAACATTCCATGCACAGACGGCGTTATGATCGGAAAAGAAGTTACTATCGGCGCAAATACAACAATTTTGCCTTCTACAGTAATTCGAGGCAAAACTTCTATAGGCTCTTACTGTGAAATAGGTCCGGCAGCTCTGATCGACAGCTGTGATATAAGCGATGGCAATGCTATTGGAAATGTTACCCTTAAAAACCAAATTATGTAATTTTTCATCATTTTGTGCTTTGTGCATATTAAATTGAAATTTATTAAAAAGAAATGGGATTTCCATAAATGGCACAAAAATTTGCAAAAAAACTTGTTTATTTGTGAAAAACTTGATTTTTTGCCGAATAGGTATTAAAATGTTATTAATTGACAGGAGCAGAAAAGCTTCTTTGCAAAAAAATAAATTATTGGAGGACGAGTTCAATGAATTTTCATGGCAAGGATATCAAAATCTTTACCTGCAACTCAAACAGAGCAGTAGCAAAACAGATCGCTGACTGTCTGGGCATTCCGGTGGGCAAATCGGAGGTAACAAGTTTTAGTGACGGAGAGATCTCTGTTTCACTGCATGAATCCGTAAGAGGTTCTGAATGTTTTATAGTTCAGTCTACCTGTGCTCCTGTAAATGACAATATTATGGAATTGCTTATCATGATAGATGCGATGAAACGTGCATCTGCTGCGAGAATTACTGCGGTTATCCCTTACTTCGGATATGCCCGTCAGGACAGAAAGGCAAAAGCACGTGACCCGATCTCCGCAAAATTGGTTGCTGATCTTATAACAAGCGCAGGTGCTGACAGAGTGCTTACTATGGATCTCCATGCAGCACAGATCCAGGGTTTCTTTAATATCCCTGTTGACCACCTTGTAGGTGCACCTATCCTTGCAAACTACTTCAAGAAAATGATCGGAGATAATCCCGATGATTATGTTGTGGTATCTCCTGACCTCGGCTCTGTTACAAGAGCAAGAAACTTTGCTACACGTCTCGGATGCAGCATAGCTATTATTGATAAACGTCGTCCGAAAGCAAATGTCAGCGAAGTTATGAATATAATTGGTGAAGTTAAAGATAAAAAGGTCATCCTCGTTGATGATATGATCGACACAGCCGGTACACTTTGCAATGCTGCACAAGCAGTTGTTGAAAGAGGCGGCGCTACAGAAGTTTATGCAGGTGCTACTCATGCGGTTCTTTCCGGTCCGGCTATAGACAGAATCAAAAACAGTGTTATCAAGCAGGTTATACTCCTTGATACTATATCTGTTCCGGCTGAAAGACAGCTTGAAAAATTCGTTACTCTTCCTGTTGCTCCTGTTTTTGCTGAGGCAATTGAGAGAATCTACGAAGATAAGCCTGTTTCATCTATCTCTCTGTAATATGAGTTTAAGTGTTTGGAAAACAGCACACAGAACATTGTAAAAGCAGCGGTTATTGTATTCATCTGCAAAAAAATCCGCCGGACAGTCTCAAAAAGATTGTCCGGTATTTTTTTCGTTGATTTCAAAATTATTCGTTTACGGAAATCGGTTCGGCTATTTAAAAATGCATGGGATTGTGGTATAATATGGAAGTCGTAATTAATGAAAAGGGGCTGGGAACATGAAAGTTGTAATTTCTGGTCTTGGTATAATCGGAGGTTCGTTTGCCAAGGCTATAAAAAAATATACAGACAATTTTATAGTTGGTATAAATAGAAGCAGAAAACCGCTTGAAGATGCTTTGCAGTGCGGCGCAATTGATGTAATAGGTACAGTTGATGATCTGAAAGATGCCGATATGCTTATTCTTGGCACATTTCCGGAAGCTGCCGTCAATTTTGTGAAAGAAAATGCGTCTCTGATACCCGAAAAGTGTATAGTTATCGACAGTGCCGGAATAAAATCCGAAATTTGTCCGGAATTGTCAGCTATTTCCGAAAAATACGGATTTTCTTTTGTCGGATGCCACCCCATGGCAGGCAAGGAGAAAAATGGCTTTTCTGCTGCCGAATCTGATCTTTTTGTCGGGGCAAGCTGTATACTTGTACCCGGAAATGCAAAACAGTCTGCTGTGGAAACAGTAGAAAAGTTGGCAAGAAAAATAGGTTTTTCTCAGCTGGTTATAACAACTCCTGAAGAACATGACAGAATGATTGCTTTTACATCACAGCTTCCCCATGTTATAGCCTGTTCGTATGTAATGAGTCCTGTCTGCCCGAAACATAAAGGCTTTTCGGCAGGCAGTTATCGAGATGTTTCACGTGTAGCAAGTATAAACGAAAAACTCTGGGCTGAGTTATTTCTCGAAAATAAAGATCCTCTTATAACCGAAATAGACTTGCTGACGAAACATCTTCTTGACATTAGAACGGCTATAGAAAACGGTGACAGAAATCAGCTTGAAGAATTGCTTGCAAAAAGCCGTAAAGTTAAGGAGGCTTTGGGAGAATGAAGACAGTCGAAGTAAAAACAGGGCATAAATACAATATTCTTATCGGGCATGATATTATTTCTGATGTGGGTAAATATATCCGTGAAGTGACAGATGCTGTTCGTGCAGCTGTTGTCAGTGACAGTAACGTAGCACCTATATATGCAGAAAGGGTTATTGATTCGCTTAAATCAAGCGGATTTGAAACATCTCTCTTTATCTTTGAAGCCGGCGAGGAAAGAAAACGTCTTTCAACCATCGAGAAAATGTATATGCATTTTTTTGAACATAATATCACAAGAACTGATATTGTTGTCGCATTAGGCGGCGGCGTTACAGGAGATATGGCAGGCTTTGCCTCAGCGTCATATCTTCGTGGAATTGATTTTGTGCAGATTCCGACAACACTGCTCTCGCAGGTAGATTCTTCTGTCGGGGGAAAAACAGGAGTTGACCTGCCGACAGGTAAAAATCTTGTAGGTGCATTCCATCAGCCGAATGTTGTTGTTATCGACCCTGAAACACTTAATACTCTGCCGGAAAAGTTCTTTCATGACGGCATGGGCGAGGTTATCAAATACGGCTGTATACGAAGCCGTTCATTGTTTGAACGTCTTGAAACCGATTCTGTAACAGTAGACGACATGATATACGAATCTGTTTCTATAAAGCGTGATGTAGTCGAAAAAGACGAACTTGATACAGGCGAAAGAGCAATACTGAATTTCGGGCACACTTTCGGTCATGCGCTTGAGAAACTTCACGGCTACAGCGGTATTACTCACGGAGAAGCTGTCGGGCTCGGTGCGTTGATACTGACAGAAATCACTGAAAAAAAAGGTATTACCGAAAAGGGTACGGCTTTACGTATACGCCGACTTCTTGAAAAATACAATATGCCGACAGAAACGGAGTTTTCTCTTGCCGATATAATATCAGCTACAAGAGGTGATAAAAAAAGCAGCGGAAAATCTTTGAATTTCATATTCCTGCGCAGTATAGGCGACTGCTTTATACAAAAGATAAAATTTGCGGAAATCCCTGAGTTTTTCGGATTATAAGTATTGAATTCAGTGCTTTACTGTGATAAAATACCATATATATACAAAGATAAAGGAGAGGATATTTGTGTGCGGATTATGCGGTTTTACAGGCAATGTTCCGGAAAGAGACAAGATTCTTGAAAATATGACAGATGTAATAACTCATCGTGGTCCTGACAGTGTTGGTTATTATAAGGACAGCAAAATTTCTATGGGTTTCCGCCGTCTTAGCATTATTGACCTCGAAGGCGGACATCAGCCTATATATAACGAGGACAAAACCCTTGTTCTTATGTTCAACGGCGAAATATACAACCATGTGGAACTCAGAGAAGAACTCAAAAAATGCGGACATCGTTTCAGAACAAATACCGACTCGGAAGTTCTTGTACATGGTTTTGAGGAATGGGGAGAAAAACTTCTTGGAAGACTGCGCGGTATGTTCGGATTTGCTGTTTATAACACAAAAGACGGCTCTGTTTTCATTGCAAGAGATTTCTTTGGCATAAAGCCGATGCATTATGCGGTTGTAGACGGTGATTTGATTTACGGCTCGGAAATCAAGAGTATTCTGGAACACCCTAAATATGTCAAGAAATTCAACTATAATGCGCTGAACAATTATCTCTCATTCCAGTATGTAGTTCCGCCGGAAACATTTTTCGAGGGCATATATTGCTTGCTCCCCGGTCATTATATGTGGTTCAGAAATAAGGAACTCAAGATAACAAGATATTTTGAGGCTACATTTGAGCCTGATGAGACTATGAGCGAAAAAGACGCTATAAATAAAATAGAGGCTGCTTTTGAAAATTCTGTAAATGCACATAAAATAAGTGATGTTGAAGTAGGCTGTTTTCTTTCGAGCGGCGTGGATTCAAGCTATGTTGCAACATATTTCGCAGATCAGAAAACTTTTACCGTGGGTTTTGACTTTGGCGAAAAATATAACGAGATAAGCTGGGCGGAGGGTCTTTCAAAGGAGATAGGGGTGGAACACCATA
Organism: uncultured Ruminococcus sp.; assembly: GCA_902767155.1. Classification (GTDB taxonomy): domain Bacteria; phylum Bacillota; class Clostridia; order Oscillospirales; family Acutalibacteraceae; genus UBA1213. The sequence goes on from CACXGC010000004.1 coordinate 7,902, forward strand.
CACACCTCATAGGCTCAGAAGAATTTTGGTCAACTGTGCCGAAAGTACAGTATCATATGGACCAGCCGCTTGCAGACCCGTCATGCATTGCTCTCTATTTTGTATCGAAGCTTGCAAGCGAATATGTCAAAGTTGTTCTTTCAGGCGAAGGAGCAGACGAATTGTTCGGCGGCTACACTATATACAATGAGCCGCACGTATTCAAGCTTTATCAGAAAATACTGCCTGAAAAGGTTCGTTATGCTCTCGCAAGAAAAGCTAAAAAATGGCCGCATATCAAGGGCAGAGGCTATGTTCTCAGAGGCGCAAGAAAGACTGAGGATAAATTTATAGGAAATGCATTCATGTATGACGATGAGGAAAAGAAAGCTATACTGAAAGATAACTCAATCGTTACCCGTCCGCAGGATTTGTGCCGCAAGTATTACGACAGAGTGAAAAACTATGACGAAGTTACCAAAATGCAGTATCTTGACATAAATCTTTGGATGGTCGGCGATATTCTGCTGAAAGCGGACAGAATGAGTATGGCGAATTCTCTCGAGCTTCGTGTACCGTTCCTTGACAAAGAAGTCTTCAAAGTTGCAAGAACTATTCCGACAAAACTGAGAATCGCTCACGGCACTACAAAATATGCTATGCGTATGGCTGCACTTCGTCATTTGCCGAAAGCTACAGCACAGAAACCAAAACTTGGCTTTCCTGTTCCGACAAGAGTTTGGCTCAAGGACGAAAAGTACTACAACAGAGTAAAAGAAATGTTTACTTCTCCGACAGCAGAAAAGTTTTTCAATACTGACCTGATTGTATCCTATCTTGACGAACATTTCACGGGCAAGGACGACAACAGCCGCAAAGTCTGGACAATTTACGTTTTTCTTGTATGGTACAATATTTACTTCGGTGACGAAAACAAAGTCAACAAACCTTCTGACAATATGGTTAAGTCTGACGACTGACAGAATATAAAAAATTCCCCAAAAGAGAAATTTAGTCTTTCGGGGAATTTTTTTCTGAAAAATATTTAGCCTGAGAGGTGACAATCACAGTACCGTTTTCAGGTATTCAACTATCTCACGTTCAGTGCGAAGTTTCATTACCTTTTCTGTTACATTGTCTGCATTCTTTTTTGTCCATTCGGAAATACATTTTCGTACTCTTAGAACAGATGGCGGAGATACGCTGAACTCATTCAGTCCGAACGATATCAAAAGAGGAATCATCATCGGGTCTGCCGCCGCCTCACCGCACATTTTTACGGGAATTTTCTTTTCTTTGCCGCATCTTATAGTACGCTCGACAGCTCGCAGTACAGCAGGCTGAAAAGACGAATACAAATATCCGACATCCGCATTTCCTCTGTCACACGCCATCATATAACCGGTGAGATCATTCGTTCCTATGCTGAAAAAATCAGCTTCATCTGCCAATTGGTCGGCAATCGCTACTGCTGCCGGTGTTTCTATCATAACCCCGACACGTATATCTCTGTCATACTCTGTATTTCGTATATCAAGCTCTTTTCCACATTCTTCGATAAGTTCTCTGACAGCTATGACTTCATCTGTACAGGTAATCATCGGCAAAAGCACAGATATATTTCCATATGCGCCTGCACGAAGAATCGCACGAAGCTGGTCTTTGAAGAAATCACGTTTTTTCAAACAATATCGTATCGCACGAAATCCCATAAAAGGATTATCCTCTTTTGGCATACCAAGATATGGCAAAGCCTTATCACCGCCAACATCAAGAGTACGTATCGTCAGCGGTTTTCCTTTCAGCATCATAACAGCTTTTTTATACTGCTCAAACTGCTGCTGTTCGCTGGGTGCTGAATTGCGGTTCATGAAAATGAATTCGCTGCGGAAAAGACCGATTCCCTCGCCGTCTGCATCAATAGCTTTGAAAGTATCTTCCGGTGTGCCGATATTGCAAAACAGCGAATATCTTTCTCCGCTTGCGGAAATTGTCGGCTGTCCGCGGAAACTTTCAAGCTCTCTTTTTTCACCGATATATTTTTCACGTCTTCGTGTGTATACTTCCATCTGTATGTTATCGGGTTCGGGAATAACCTCTCCGCTGTTGCCGTCAACAATGACTTTGTTCCCGTTTTTCAGTATCTTTGTAATATCCGGTATACTGAGCACAGCCGGAATTTCAAGTACTCTTGCAAGGATAGCAGTATGTGAAGTAGTACTGCCTGTTTCTGTGACGATAGCAGCAACATTCTCTTTGTTTATATCCGCCGTCATAGAAGGCGTAAGTTCTCTCGCAACAATTACTGTGCCGCTCGGAATATTGTTCAGTCTTACTTCCGTTATGCCTAAAAGCTGCCTCAGCATAGCCGCTTTTATATCACGCATATCTGCTGCTCTTTGCTTTATAATATCCTCTGCGGCAGTTGAGAAGATCGAAATAAATGTGTCGCAGACAGTTTCAAATGCCTGTTCTGCACATTTTCCGTCGGAAATGAGTTTTTCTGTTTCCCCTATGAGATACGGGTCTCTCAACATTACTGACTGACCACGTATTATTGCAGCTTCATTTTCTCCGGCTGATTCCATAAGCTGCTGTATAAGCTGTTCAGACTTTTTGCTAAATTCGGATAAAGCACGGTTGAAGCGCTTTTTTTCCTCTTTGATATCGCTGACTTTTACCGGAGTGTAGTCAAGTGACTGGTCCTCGATCAGCATTACTTTTCCGATACCTATACCGCCTGATACGGCTATTCCTTTCAACATAAAAAAACGCCTCCGTTCTGTCGTATTTTTCCGTTTTTTGCTGATTACATTATACCACGCTTTAGGCAATTTATAAACAACCGAGCGGAAATTTTTCTTTCCGCTGCTTATTGATATCATGACAGCAATGTGATAGAATTGTCTCAGAACAACCAAAATGATTCGGGAGGCTTTTTTATGACCAAAGAAAGACTGATATCTGATGCACTTATGGAGGAAAAACCTGACCTCGTGTTAAAAAATGCACAGATTGCCGATGTTTTTACAGGTGAGATACGCAGCGGTGACATTGCAATTACAGACGGTATTATAGTAGGTGTCGGAAATTATGACGGCAAAATCGAAATAGATGTAAGCGGAAAATATGCTGTACCAGGATTTATAAATGCTCATGTTCATGTAGAATCATCTATGGTAACGCCGGAAGTATATGCCGCTGAGGAGATGCGTCAGGGCACAACAACAATCATAACTGACCCGCATGAAATAGTGAATGTCGGCGGGATTACAGCAATGAAAGATATCATTGCCGCTGCTGCACGTTCACAGGCAAATTACTATGTAATGCTGCCGTCATGTGTTCCTTGTACACCTTTTGAACATTCGGGAGCAATTCTCAATGCCGAAGACCTTTTACCGTTCAAAGATGATCCGCACGTACTGGGAATCGGTGAAATGATGAATAGCGTTGGCGTTCTTATGAAAGATAAAACTGTTATGGATAAGCTGTACGGGTTTGAGGGGAAAATAATAGACGGTCATTTTCCAATGGGCACAGGTCGCCAACTGAACGCATATGTCTGCGCCGGAATACATACCGATCATGAAAGTATTTCATATAACGAAGCTCTTGAAAAACTGCGTACAGGTATGGCTGTACTTGTACGTGAAGGTTCTGCAAGCCGCAATCTTGATGATATCATGAAAGGCGTTATCGCCAATAAGACGGATATCTCACACATTGCTTTCTGTACCGATGACAAGCATCTTTCCGATATACGCAAGCACGGCACTATACGCTATAATATAATGCGAAGTATCGAACTTGGACTCGATCCGGTAAAGGCTATACAGATAGGTACAATAAATGCCGCAAGAATTTATGGTCTGCGAAATATCGGCGCAATTGCCTGCGGATATCTTGCTGATATTGTTATTCTCGATGACTTGAAAACTATGAAAATACATGACGTATACAAAAGCGGTATACGTATTTCGGAACTGCCTGAACCGCCAAAGGCAATTTATAATGATATCCTGATTGATGATGTATACAGTGTTCCTTTGCCGGAAAATGCGTTTGTTCTGCCTGAAAAGGAAAAACGCAGTGTCATAGGCATAATTGACGGACAAATTGTTACAAAAAAACAAACTATGACACATCAGCAGATTATTGACGGACTTGCAGACGGTACGGTACGCAAAATAGCTGTTGTTGAACGTCATCACAACACGGGCTCTTTTGCCGCTGCATATATAACGGGCTATGGTCTCAGGCATGGTGCTGTGGCATCAACTGTTGCACACGACAGTCATAACATTGTCATAATCGGTGACAATGACGAAGATATGCTTTTCGCTGTCGAGGAACTGAAACGCATCGGCGGCGGATATGTAATTGTAGAAAACAGACAGACTGTCGGTACACTTCCACTGCGTCTTGGAGGTCTTATGAGCCTTAAATCCGCAGACAAATTTATCCCCGAACTTGACAATGTTATCCGTAAGGCATATGAAATGGGTGTCAATCCAAATATAGACCCGTTTACTACTCTTTCATTCATGGCACTTCCTGTAATTCCCGAACTTCGTATTACAGACTGCGGACTGTTTGACGTAAATTTGTTTGATTTTACGGAATAAGGTGAAAAAATTAGTGAAAAAATTCGATGTTATAAACTGTTTACAATTATTTTTATCCTAAAGCGGCAAGAAGACTCCGACCTCTATAGGTCGGGGATGAATTGCCGGTCAGCCGTAAGGCTGACTTATTATTT
>CACXGC010000005.1 GCA_902767155.1 uncultured Ruminococcus sp.
CACACGGGGATAGCTCGTTGATACTGTACGGGTTGCCGTACTTGAGCGAGAAGCCCCCACCTCTATAGGTGGGGGAGTATGTCACGGATAGTAGTAATGAATCGGTTAGTGTTACAGCCGAATGAAAGGAAGAAAAAATGGACATAACTGATACGATAGCGTTTTTGGTAATTATTTGTGAATATGTAATGAGTTTTGCAATTGTCTTCGGAGCCTGTATTACATACCGCAGAATTTTTCGCTTCAAACCAAAGAAGTACTTATTGTTCAGTACTTTGACAGCACTTATTATCCCATTGTGGTTTTTAGTAAGTATCTATTTCAAAGATCTTGGAATACGGGAAATTTCTTCGGAGTTAGTTATTCTTCTCTACACTTTGCTGTTCTGGCTTTTTATTACTGACAGAAAGCCACGACAACTTGTGGTTTCATTCGCCGCAATGATATTTTCGGGATATATTGCCCTTGGAACTTCTGTAAGGTTTATAAACTTGGGGGAGATTATCTTTGATAGTTCGGTGGCAATATACCCTTTAATTTGCCGATTTTTCGGTAACACGCTTTCACTCATGTTTATTATTCTGGTATCCGAGCTTGGAAATAAAAAAATTGATGAGCCGCTCTCACTGTCTAATATATGTGTTCTTGCACTTATCACATTCATTTCCAGTGTGAATATGTATATTCAGATCCCGGTATTAATGGGTATGGATGCGTTCGATGAATTACTGATAGGTTTTCTGACTATTCTGATTGCAGTTATTTTGTCGGTACGTGATTCTGAATCGAAATATTACAGCCGTCTTAACAAGATGAACGAAAACTACCTTGCGGCACAGAAAAATTATTACAAAAGCAGGCAGAGTGCGGAAATTGAAATAAGAAGAATAAAGCATGACATGAATAATCATATGATATGTATCAATGAACTTTGCCGCAAGGGACGCTACAAAGAATTGTCGGATTATATAGGCAGTATGACGGAAAAGTTTGCTGAAAACGATTCTCTGATCTTCAATACCGGTGATAACATTGCAAATGCGATAATTTCTGATAAGATGTTGAAATCACGTGAAAACAAGATACGTTTCAGCGTACACGGTTCACTTGAAAATTCCGGTATAGCTCCTATAGATATGTGTGCCATTCTTGCCAATTTGCTGGATAATGCCATTTGTGCGGCATCAAGAATGCCGGACGGTCAAAGAACAATAGAGCTTGAATTTCGTCAGAATGTTTATTTTCTTATGATAACGGTTGTTAATGATACTGATCGACCGGTTAGTATAGAAAATACGACAAAAACAGATAAGATAAATCATGGCTTTGGCATATATAATGTGCGTAATGCTGCAAAAAAATACGATGGAGAAGTAAGTTTTTCATGCAATAAAAAAGGGGAAAACACTTATTGTTTCAAAGCGGAAATTATGTTTCCGAAAATCGCATAAACGAAAAACAACACGGCAATACTTCCAACAAAGAAGGAGGAATTGCCGTGCTGTTTAATAAAGTTGAAATTTGCGGTGTAAACACATCAAAACTGAAAGTTATATCCGAACGAAAAAAACAGGAATTGCTTGATGTTATAAAAAATGGAACGCCTGAAGAATCGGAAAAGGCAAGGGAGGAGATGATAAACGGAAATCTCAGGCTTGTACTCAGTGTGATACAGCGTTTTTCGGGACGCGGAGAAAATCCGGATGATCTTTTTCAGGTGGGATGTATAGGTTTGATAAAGGCGATAGATCATTTTAATTGTGACAAGGATGTGAAATTTTCAACCTATGGTGTGCCGATGATAATAGGAGAAATACGGCGTTATCTGAGAGATTACAGTCCGGTCAGGATAAGCCGTTCGATAAAAGATACAGCATATCGTGCTATGCAGGTGAAAGAAAAAATTACTGCGGAAACAGGTAAAGAGCCTACTATCGAAGAAATTGCGAAATCCCTTGACATACCGTCGGAAAATGTGGTTATAGCACTTGAATCGGTTGTAGACCCTGTTTCGATTTACGAGCCCGTTTATTCAGACGGTACGGATACAGTGTATGTAATGGATACGCTTGGTGACGATCATGACGACAACTGTTGGCTTGAGCATATAGCGCTGAAAGATGCACTAAAAACGCTTGGCGAAAGAGAAAAAAGGATTATCGCCATGCGCTATATAAAAGGAAAAACACAAATGGAGGTAGCGCAAGAAATAGGTATAAGTCAGGCACAGGTTTCCAGACTGGAAAAGGCTGCACTTGGAAAAATCAGGAAAGAAATGTAAATTATTTGTTGTGCCAGTATTTGCTGTCAAGGCTTCTGTACTGGATGGCTTCGAAAATATGTTCACGGCGGATTACCTCAGAATCATCCATATCCGCTATAGTGCGTGAAACTTTTAGTACTCTGTCATATGCTCTTGCAGAAAGCCCCATTTTTTCAAAAGATGTCTGCATAATCTTTTTAGCATTATCGTCAAGAGGGCAGAGTTTATTAAGCAAAGCCGGTGTTATTCTTGCATTACAGGTTATATTTGTTCCGGAAAAGCGTTCGTTTTGTATTTTTCGTACTTTGTCTACACGCTTTTTTATATCAGCCGAAGATTCGGCATTTTCGGCTGATGAAAGATCTTCAAAATCCACAGGCGGTACTTCAACATGAATATCAAGTCTGTCGAGAAGAGGACCGGATATCTTGGCAAGATATTGTGAAACGGCTTTTTGGGAACAGGTACAAGCTTTTGTGGGGTGTCCGTAATATCCGCACGGGCAGGGGTTCATAGCACAAATAAGCATTATCGAACATGGATATGTAAGAGTTGCGTTTACACGTGAAATAGTAACTTTGCTGTCTTCAATAGGCTGGCGGAGTATTTCCATTGTATTGCGGTGAAATTCGGGCAATTCGTCGAGAAATAGTACACCATTATGTGCAAGTGATATTTCTCCGGGGTGAGGAGTAGTGCCGCCGCCTGTAAGACCAGCAGTAGAAACAGTATGATGCGGACTTCTGAAAGGACGTTGGGTTATTAGTGAAGTATTGCCCGGCATAAGTCCGGCTATCGAGTGGATTTTTGAAGTTTCGATCATTTCATCGAATGTCATGTCCGGCAGTATAGTAGGCATACGTTTTGCAAGCATTGATTTTCCTGTTCCCGGACTGCCTATCAGAAGAACATTATGTCCTCCGCAGGCAGCTATTTCCAGAGCACGTTTGGCTTCAAACTGTCCTTTTACATCGGCAAAGTCTATATGATATGATTTTGTGGAGCTGATACTATTTTCGGGAACAGCCGGCTGCATAGGTTTTATTCCCCTCAGGTGTTTTATCAGCTCTATGACATTGTTTACGGGGTAAACATTCAGACCTTTAACGACAGCACCTTCACGGGCGTTTACGGCAGGTACGAAAAAGTGACGGCATCCGTTTTCCTTTGCGCCTATTGCCATTGGCAAAACGCCGTCAACAGAGCGTACTTCTCCGCCGAGAGAAAGCTCACCTATAAAGGCACAGTCAGAAAGATCACAGTCAATTGTGCCGTTTGAATACAAAATAGAGATCAGGATAGGCAGATCATAAACAGAACCCATTTTTTTTACATCTGCCGGAGCCAGATTTACAACAATTTTTTTGACAGGAAATTCAAATCCGCTGTTTCTTACAGCAGAACGTACACGGTCACGGGATTCCTTTACAGAAACATCGGGTAATCCTACTATGTCAAATGCCGGAATTCCTTTGGAAAGATCGGTCTCAACACGTACAGAAAAAGCATTCATGCCGAAAAGTCCCATACTTCTGATGTTTACAACCATTGCGAGCGCCCCTTTTATATTATTACTATGTTTCTATTATATATCAAGTTGGAGTATGCTGCAATATTTTTGAGATTTTTAATTTTTGTTTAAATTTATGAGATGAATACTACTTTGTTGAAATATTAATGCTGAAAAATGAGATTATAGTGGCAATAATGGAAAAATTGTGCCAAAACGGTAAATTTATACAAACAAGTAACAGAATTTTACAGCAATGTTCCAAAGTTTGGTATTTTTAGTAAAAATCAATTGACTTATGGAAGAAAATGCTGTATGATTAGAAGGTACAGATATATGTGAGGTGCATTTATGCAGGAAAATGAGCTTTCGGAATCATTTGAGCTGCTCAGTGACGAAGAATTGGTCGGGCTGTATAATGATGGAGTGCAGGATGCTTTCGGAGAATTGTCCGTCCGATATATTTTTGTGATACGAAATAAGTCGGCTGATTTGTATCATATGGGAGTAGAAGCAGAAGACCTTTTTCAGGAAGGTTTGATAGCTCTTCATACGGCAGTAAAAAATTATCGTAATGACGGCGGTGCAGCTTTCAGAACTTATGCCGCAGTGTGTATACGTAATCATTTGGTTTCTGTTGTTCGTCTTGCTAATAATTCGCATAACAAAATTAACAACAATGCAATATCGTTGGATACCCAGCTTTCGGAACATGCTGTCGTGTCAGATCCTGAAAATGAGCTTGCTGCTGAAGAAAAGTTGCAGGAGGTCATAGACAGGGCTGAAAAGTATCTTTCTGTTATGGAAAGAAAAGTGCTGGAATTGTATATTGACGGCAATACGTATGAGGAGATCAGCAGCGCATTGGGTATCAGCGTGAAATCGTGTGATAATGCAATGCAGCGTGTACGAAGAAAATTGAAGCAGTTGAAAATTTAGCGGCAGTCTCACTAAAATATGCCCATGTAGCTTAGAAAAGCAGAGCGTTGTGACTTGTCTCAAAGATGACGGTGCGAGTCCGTCCGTAGGGCGAAATTATAAAAACCAAAGCGAGGTAGAACAAATGTACGAGGATAAGACTTTAGTTTGCAAAGAATGCGGTGCAGAGTTCGTATTTACTGCCGGTGAGCAGGAGTTTTATGCTTCTAAGGGTTTCGAAAACGAGCCGCAGAGATGCAAAGCTTGCCGTAGTGCCAGAAAGAACGCTTCAAGACCTGAGCGTGAAATGTTTACAGGAATCTGTGCATCTTGCGGTAAGGAAGCAAAAGTTCCTTTTAAACCGCGTGAGGATCGCCCAGTTTATTGCAGCGAGTGCTTTGCGAAAATGAAGGAAGAACAGCAGTAATTTTGTGCGTTCAACAACACAAAACAAAACAAAAGCGTTCCGGTTTTGCCGGAGCGCTTTGTTTTTGTATAATCACATTTGTTTTCGCACAATGCCGTATTCGTCATCCATACGGTAGTAAGGACAGCTTTTGCTGTTGCCGGTGAGAAGAGCGGCATATTCGTCCTCGTCCATTGATGCAAGACATTCGTATTCCTCGTAATCGTCATTGTATACATAATATGTACAGCTGTCACAAGAAAAGCTTTCTTTCATTTTTAAACACCTGCGGTTTCATTTTTTTATGGCAAATACGCAGGGAAAATTACTTTTTGCGTATTATCTGGATGCTTTTTACGGCAATTCCGGCGAGAAGTCCAAGACCGATAACAATAAACAATATTCCGATAATCACTTCACTGTTTATTATTTCGACCACGCCGAAGAAAATAAGTCCGCCGCATACTGACAACATGAAAATACCTATGATTGCACCGAGAACCATTCTTATCGGCAGCGGAACTTTTTTTGACGAAACAGCTTCCATGCTGCCTTCAAATATGAGATCAAACAGAAACTCGATAATAAAGTCCATAAAAAAATCTCCCTGACACAATATTGTCATTAATCATTGCAAGTCAAATTTCGGTGCTTCGTCAAGATGTTCGGAAACATATTTTCCGTTTTTCTTTCTTTGCCTGATACATTCTGTAAGAAGATATTCAATCTGACCGTTTAGTGAACGAAAATCATCTTCTGCCCATGCCAAAAGAGCGTCATATAATTCTTTTTTTAATCTCAGCGGTACTTGTTTTTTTTCACTCATAAATACGCTCCTTTCATAGTTTTGGCAGTATCATAAGTGGTACTGTCGTATTTGTATTATTCCGATTTTGCATAAACAAGCTTGTATGACAAAATGAACACGGTAAAGGATGTTATCAACAAAATCAACTCAAGAACAATGTCCGGAACACCGTATGAATGTATCACAATTGAAAAATCGAACAATGCGTGGATAAATATTGCGGTGGGGAACAGAAACCATAATTTTTTGTCATGTACGGAACGAAATACGAGAATTGAAAGTGCAATATGAATCATGACAGTCGAAATGCGTTCCATCAGGGCAAGCAATACCGCAGTAATATCAGCATTAGTGAAATCTTTGAGTTGTTTGGTCATAATTTCAATCTGTTCACTGTTCATATCTTTTGTTATGGATTCAATGCCGTTTTGGTTTATCATTATGCCGATTGCCATAATGTATACAATATTTACAGCAAGATAAATGCACTCAAAACCGCCGTGTCCAATACCGTAGGCGATGGAAGTTTGTTTTGCTGTATCTTTTTTCAGAACTGTTTTGAAGGCGATGAAACGTCCGGTTTCCTCAAAAACTCCGGCAAGTATACCGGCGGTAAGGTAATAGAGTAATGGTGTGTTGCGTATAGTGCGTGCAACATCGTTTTCACCATAAAAAAGCGGCATTGCGGGCAGTACTTTCAACACAATTGCAAACAGGAAGAATGTAACAGCGCCGGTAATGAAAATTTTCAGTGACAGGCGAGTTTTCTTTTTGTAGAGAATCAGCAGGGGGATTGGGAGCAGAATCATAAAAAATGATTCCACTCCAAGGCATATAAGATTATCTGATGAGAAATTCAGACCGTTCATAACATCATCTCCGTTATTAGTAGAGCGAACCTGAGTTTACAACAGGCTGAGCATCATGATTGCCGCAGAGTACAACAAGGAGATTTGAAACCATAGCGGCTTTTCTTTCGTCATCAAGGTCTACGATCTTGTTTTCACTGAGGCTTTCGAGAGCCATCTGAACCATTCCTACAGCACCGTCAACAATAAGTTTTCTTGCATCTACAACAGCGGAAGCCTGCTGTCTCTGGAGCATAGCAGCGGCAATTTCCGGAGCATATGCGAGATAAGTAATTCTTGCCTCTACGATTTCAAGACCGGCTTCTCCAACTCTTTTCTGAATTTCATCTTTGATTCTTCCGGCAACGATTTCGCTTGAACCTCTGAGACTTCCTTCATCAGCGATGCCATCGCCGGTGGTGTCTACATTCTGAGAAACGTCATAAGGATAAACACGGACGATTTCACGCAGAGCGGCATCACACTGCAATGAAAGATATTCCTTGTAGTTATCAACATCGAAAACGGCCTTTGCAGTATCGACTACTTTCCATATAACAGCAATGCTTATTTCGATAGGATTTCCGAGACAGTCATTAATCTTCTGTTTGTTGTTGCTAAGTGTCATAATTTTGAGGGAAATTTTCTTGCTTGAAACAGCTTCGGCACTTGCCTGTGCCTGAGCAGCAGGATCTTTTTTAGCACCAACATCGTCACTCTGTCTGAGTCTTGTTCCGGCAGCAGGGTTAAAAGCGGAACAGAAAGGATTTACAAAATAAAAACCTGCATCTTTCAAAGTGCCTTTGTATTTTCCGAAAAGTGTGAGTACAACAGCCTCTTTTGGATTAATGAGTTTGAATCCGCCACAGAGTATGCAGTTTACGATAAACATAACAATGCTTGCGATAAACATACATATGTACAAGGGGTTGACATCAGTACCATTATCATCTGCATCAATAAAGTGAGCGATACCCATAAAGAAGCCCACAGTAGTCAAAATAAACAGCAAGATAACAAGGATTAACATAGGGATACCGAATTTTTTCGTTGTGTAAATTTTTTCTTTCATAGCAGATACCTCCGTTGAAATTAATTTGGTAATGTTCTGTATCTAAATGATATCATTTTGATATCAAAATGTCAATACCTTTTTAGAAAAAATTTCCGGAATAAATATTTTACCTGAATTTTCAACATTGCACGAACAAAAAACTGAAATATTTCTATTGACAATTGCACGGAAACGTGTTATAGTACAAGCATACAGTAACTGCAATGATGAGGAAGCGGACTTGGCAAAGTATATGCAGAGATCGGCGGTCACCGGCTGTAAGCCGCCGTATATACGCTATTTCTGACACCGCCTCTGAGCATTCCGGCGAACGATTATCCTAAGCCGGAACGGTTGACAGTCGTTATTCTGTCGTGGAGATATTCTCCTGCTGAGCGGCTTTGTGCCGGAAATCAGGGTGGAACCGTGACGCTTTTGTGTCGCCCCTTTTGTGATATTTCACGAGGGGCGATTTTTTGTTGCAGTAAATCAATAAACGGAGGTTAAAGGAAATGATTAAAGTATCATTAAAAGATGGTTCTGTCAAGGAATTTGACAGTGCAGTAACGGCAGCAGATGCTGCAAAATCGCTTGGCATGGGATTGTATAAATCAGCTTGTGCCTGCAAAATAGACGGTACAGTCTGTGACCTGAGAACGATAATAGATAAGGACTGTACACTTGAAATTCTTGCGTTCGACCAGACGGACGGCAAAAAAGCTTTCTGGCATACGACTTCCCATGTTCTTGCACAAGCTGTCAAAAGATTGTTTCCGTCGGCTAAATTTGCAATAGGTCCGGCTATCGACAGCGGTTTCTATTACGATTTCGATGTTGAAAAACCGTTTTCTCCTGACGATCTTGAAAAGATAACGGCGGAAATGAAGAAAATCGTTAAAGAAGGCTATGAAGTAGAAAAATTTCTTTTGCAGCCGGACGAAGCTGTAAAACTCCTTGAAGAAATGGGAGAGCCTTACAAGGTAGAACTTTGCAAGGAACATACAGACAAAGGCGAACCGATAAGTTTTTATAAACAGGGTGAATTTACAGACCTTTGTGCAGGTCCGCACCTCATGAGCGTTGCACCGATAAAGGCAGTAAAACTTACAGCTTGTACGGGTGCGTACTGGAGAGGTGACAGCAAAAACGCACAGCTTTGTCGTGTGTATGGTGTTTCATTCCCGAAAGCATCACAGCTTGAAGAACATCTGAAAGCGCTTGAAGAAGCAAAACTTCGTGACCATAACAAGATAGGCAGAGAGCTTGAATATTTCACAACAGTAGATTATGTTGGTCAGGGACTTCCGGTACTTCTTCCTAAGGGTGCAAGAGTTGTTCAGCTTATGCAGAGATGGGTAGAAGATGTAGAACAGGCAAAAGGCTGTCAGCTTACAAAAACACCGTTGCTTGCAAAAAGAGAACTGTATAAAATTTCCGGTCACTGGGATCATTACCTTGACGGTATGTTTGTGCTGGGCGATCCGGATGACGAAACAAAGGAATGTTTTGCACTTCGTCCGATGACTTGCCCATTTCAGTATCAGGTGTTTTTGAACAAACAGCGCTCATATCGTGAATTGCCTATGCGTCTTACGGAAACGTCAACACTTTTCAGAAATGAAGCATCAGGAGAAATGCATGGTCTTATCCGTGTACGTCAGTTCACAATTTCGGAAGGACATTATATTATCCGTCCGGATCAGCTCGAAGAGGAATTCAGAGGTTGTCTGGAACTGGCAAAATATTGTCTTGATACGGTAGGACTTCTTGAAGATTGTACATTCCGTTTCTCACAGTGGGATCCGGCAAATCCGAACAATAAATACGAGGGTACAGCAGAACAATGGGAACACGCACAGGGTGCAATGAAGAAAATTCTCGATAATATCGGACTTGATTATGAAATCGGCATAGATGAAGCTGCTTTCTACGGACCGAAACTTGATATACAGTACAAGAACGTATTCGGCAAGGAAGATACACTTGTAACGATTCAGATAGATATGCTTCTTGCTGAGAAATTCGGTATGTACTACATTGATAAGGACGGTCAGAAGAAACTGCCGTATATCATTCACAGAACGTCACTCGGCTGTTATGAAAGAACACTTGCATATATGCTGGAACATTTTGCCGGTGCGTTGCCAATGTGGTTAATGCCTGAACAGGTTCGTGTAATGCCTCTGAGTGAAAACCTTGCTGATAAAGCAAAGGAAATTGAGTCACAGCTTTTAGCACAGGGAATACGTGTTACAACTGACCTCAGAAACGAAAAAATCGGTTACAAGATAAGAGAAGCACAGCTTGAGAAGATTCCGTATATGCTTGTTATTGGCAACAAGGAAGTAGAAGAAGGCACTGTTTCTGTTCGTAACAGAAAAAATGTAAACATGGGTACTATGACGGTAGAAGATTTCCTGAAAATGGCAAAAGAAGAGATCGACACAAAGAAAAGAGATTGATGTGCTGTGAACGTTTTCCTTATAAATGAACATTATGAAATCAGGCGGCCGAGAATTTACAGGATAGTTTATTCAGTGTTGTCAGTTATAATTGTTGACTTTCTGATATGGCTGGCTTTCTGGCTGATTTTTTCAATGTTCTCAGAAGATCCTAATATGATTGCAATTACAGTAATACTTTTACCGATTGTCGGATATTTGTCGATTCTCGGAGTGCACCACGCTCTTTCGATAAGAAATAAAGTTAATATCATCGTTGACGGAGATAAGATCACATTTTCTACAGGTATGATAAAAAAGACTCACCGTTTCTGGGATATAAAAGGAACTGATTATATGGAAAACGGAAACCCGTATGGTTTGTATATCTGTTTCAGCAGATTTGAGTATTACGGTCTGTTTTTGCATGATGTAAATGCTAACAGGCTTTCAGATCGTTTGGAAAAGCTGAAATTTGTCAGAAAGACGGAAGTATTCTATGAACCTGTGAAATCCACAAGATTCGGAAAGGCATGATTATTTTGACACCGAAAGAGAAAGCGGAAAAAGCGGTTGAACTGCTGGAAAAAGAATATCCGGAAGCAGTTTGTTCATTGGTTTATACAGAACCGCTGCAATTGCTGATAGCAACAAGACTGGCGGCACAATGCACGGATAAGCGTGTAAATATGGTAACTCCGGCACTTTTTGAGCGTTTTCCGGATGCGGAAAGCTTTGCTCAGGCTGATACGGAAGAAATCGAGGAATATATAAAGTCATGCGGTCTTTATAAGACAAAGGCAAGGGATATTTCTGCTATGGCGAAAATGCTTTGCGAAGTTTATGACAGCAAAGTTCCCGACACAATCGAAGAATTGATAAAACTTCCGGGCATAGGCAGAAAAACAGCAAATCTTGTTGTGGGTGACATATACGGAAAACCGGCTGTCGTTGTAGATACACATTGTATCAGAATAACGTCAAGACTTGGATTTCATAATATCAAAGATGCGGCAAAAATTGAAAACATACTTCGTGAACTATTGCCTCTTGATAGATCGAATGATTTTTGTCATCGTCTTGTTCTTCACGGAAGAGCAGTATGTGATGCAAAAAAACCAAAATGTGAAAAGTGCTGCATGAAAGAAATATGCAGCCATTACAGCAACAAAATTTCATAACAAATGCGAAAAGTTGGTGAAGTTTGTTTCTTCGCCAACTTTTTTGTGTGCGTATACCGCTTTCAATAAATACTGTATTGCGTTTTTCGCCGTGAAATGGTAAAATGGAATAAATCAAACAGGAAAAGGGGAATTTTTTATGAAAACAAAGCACGTTGTTGACCTTACTGATCTTTCCCATAAGGAATTGATGGAAATTATTCACCTTGCAAATGAGATAAAGGCTCGTCCGGAAGATTATATGGACGCTTGCAGGGGAAAAATTCTTAGTACACTTTTTTATGAACCGTCAACAAGAACCCAGATGTCTTTTCAGACAGCTATGCTGCGTTTGGGCGGTAAGATAATAGGATTTGACAATCCGCAGAATTCATCTGTTGCAAAAGGTGAAAGCCTTAAGGATACAATCACGGTAATAGGCGGTTATGCAGACATTATTGCAATACGTCACCCTATGGAAGGAACAGCGGCAGCAGCGGCAATGTATTCACCTGTACCGATTGTAAATGCAGGAGACGGCGGTCATCTTCATCCTACTCAGACTCTTACAGACGTTGTAACTCTTTATAATGAAGCAGGAAGGTTGGATAATCTCTGTATAGGACTATGCGGTGATCTCAAAAACGGAAGAACAGTACATTCTCTCATCAAAACAATGACAAGTTTTCCGAACAATCGTTTTATTCTCATATCGACCCCCGAATTATCTGTACCACAGTACATAAAGGACATTATCAATGCGTCACAGTGCAATTATACTGAAGTGTCCAGTCTTGTAGAAGCTATTCCGGAATTGGATGTGCTTTATATGACAAGAATACAGCGTGAACGTTTTTCAAGCGAAGAAGAATACCGAAAACAGGATGGAGTATTTGTGCTTGATAAGCCAAAGCTTAAACTTGCGAAAAAGTCTATGAAAATACTTCATCCTCTGCCAAGGGTAGATGAAATTGATGTAGAAGTAGATTATGATGACAGAGCCAAATATTTTATACAGACAGTTTATGGTATGTATGGACGAATGGCATTAATACTTAAAATGCTTGAAGGCAGTCGCCGAGAGTTTTCACCGAGAGTAATGCCGACACATCATTATCACTGCTGCAATAAAAGATGTATAACCCAGACAGAAAAATATCTTCCGGCTATTTTTACCGAAGCAGGCGGAGATATGCTGCTTTGCAGATATTGTGACGGAAGAACATTGATATGAGTAGGATGAAAATCATAACAGAGCGCCTTATGCTTGAGCCGCTAACGGTAAAGCATTATGAAACAACTCTGAAATATTCGACCGATCCGGAAAATACTAAAATGATGTGCTTCCTCCCATGTGATGACGGGGATGAAGTAATGCGTTATCTAAAAAAATGCGAAGTACAATGGCAAAAAGAAAGGCCGGAGTATCTTGATGCAGCAATTCTTGTTGCCGGAGTACATATCGGCGCAGTGAGCATAGAATTTCTGGAAAATGGTACTGTAGGGGAATTCGGCTGGATAATAAATAACCTGTATCGCGGTAAAGGATATACTGTTGAAGCAGCAAAAGCTTTTATGAAGTATTGTACTGAAAGGTTCGGAATTTACAGGTATATAGCCCATGCAGACAGCGAAAATTGTGCCTCAATAAGGGTCATGGAAAAGCTTGGCATGAATTTTGTGAATATAAGCGGCGAAAGAAAAAACCGTAACAGTGATGAAGAGCGGAAAGAGTGTTTGTACGAATTGATAATTGACAGATAGGATGATAGTAAGATGGCGTTTACACATTTGCACGTTCACACAGTATACAGCTTACTTGACGGGGCGAGCAAGATTGGAGAGCTTATAAAAAGAGCTAAAGAACTGGGTCAGGACAGTATCGCAATAACCGATCACGGAGTAATGTATGGTGTCATAGACTTTTTCAAAAAAGCTAAAGCGGAAGGCATAAAGCCGATAATAGGCTGTGAAGTTTACGTTGCTCCGAGGGGAAGACAGGACAGGGTGAATGAGTATGACAGCGAATACAATCATCTTATATTGCTTTGTGAAAATCAGACGGGATACCGCAATCTTATCAAATTGAATTCACTTGCATGGACAGAAGGCTTTTACAGAAAGCCAAGAGTTGATATTGAACTGCTTGAAAAGTATCACGAAGGTCTGATAGCTCTTTCAGCCTGTCTTGCAGGAGAAATTCCCAAACTTCTCAGCCGTGGCGATTATGACGGCGCAAAGGAGAGAGCGCTGAACTATCGCCGTATTTTCGGAGATGGAAATTATTTTCTTGAACTGCAGGATCATGGTATAGATGAACAGAAGAGAATCAATCCCATGCTTATACGATTGTCGAAAGAATTGAATATTCCTCTTGCTGCAACGAACGATTGCCATTATGTCAGGAAAGAGGACAGTTTTGTTCAGAAAGTATTGCTTTGTATACAGACAAATAAAACAATAAACGAAGATAATCCTATGGCATTCCCTACGGATGAGTTTTACGTCAAAAGCGAAAATGAGATGAGAAAGTTATTTTCAGATGTGCCGGAAGCCATTGACAATACGGCAAAAATTGCACAGCGTTGTAATGTGGAAATAGAATTCGGCAGTACAAAGCTGCCGATGTATGATGTTCCGGACGGAGAAGATCACGAAACATATTTCCGTCGTCTCTGTTACGATGGACTTTACAGACATTATGGTGATTCACCACAACAGGAGATAATCGACCGTCTTGAATATGAATTGAAGATAATAACCAAAATGGGGTATACAGACTACTATCTTATAGTCGCCGATTATGTCAATTATGCGAAATCTCACGATATTCCGGTAGGTGCTGGCAGAGGTTCAGGCGCAGGCAGTCTTGCGGCTTATTGTATAGGAATTACAGAGATTGACCCTATAAAGTATAACCTTCTTTTTGAAAGATTTCTGAATCCGGAAAGGGTCAGTATGCCTGACTTTGATGTAGATTTTTGTACAGAACATCGTCAGGAAGTTATAGATTATGTTATACGTCGTTATGGGCGTGACCGTGTGGCGCAGATAATTTCATTCGGTACAATGGGAGCAAAAGGTGCTGTAAAAGATGTCGGTCGTGTTCTTGGAATGACATATGCGCTTTGCGACAAGGTTTCAAAGCTTATACCGGGAAGTCTCGATATGACAATAGAGAAAGCTGTTGTACAGTCGGCAGAATTGAAACAGCTTTATGATAATGATGCGGAAGTTCGCAGGCTGGTCGACCTTGCAAAAAAACTTGAAGGTATGCCGAGAAATACAATGACTCATGCGGCAGGTGTTGTAATTACTGATGTGGCAGTAACAGATTATGTTCCTATAGCCAAAAACGATGATATAATTGTAACGCAGTTCACAATGTCGGAATTGGAAGAACTCGGATTGCTGAAAATGGATTTTCTCGGACTTCGTAACCTTACTGTTCTGGATTATGCGGAAAAAATGATACGTGTTCATGATAAGGATTTTTCTATCCGTAATATACCGGATAATGACCCCGGAGTTATCGCTATGTATGCGAAAGGTGATACAGAGGGTGTATTTCAGTTTGAATCAAAGGGAATGAAAAATGTTCTTGTACAGCTGCATCCTGAAAGCATAGAGGATATCATAGCTGTTATATCATTGTATCGTCCCGGTCCGATGGATTCTATACCAAGATATATACAAAACCGTCATAATACCGATAAGATAAGTTACAAGCATCCGCTGTTGAAACCGATACTGGATGTTACATACGGATGTATTGTTTATCAGGAGCAGGTCATGCAGATTTTCCGCAGTCTTGCCGGATATTCTCTCGGACGTGCAGACATTGTGCGCCGTGCTATGGCAAAAAAGAAAAAAGCGGAAATGGACAGAGAGAAAAAAATTTTCATAAACGGTCTCACCGATGAAAAAGGTAATGTAATAGTTGAAGGCTGTATTCGCAGAGGAATTTCCGAAGAGTTAGCACTGGATATTTTTTCGGAAATGGAAAGTTTTGCCTCGTATGCATTTAACCGTGCCCATGCTGCCGCATACTCGTATATATCGTATCAGACAGCATATGTGAAGTATTATTATCCTTGCGAATATCTTGCAGCGCTTATGACAAGTGTACTTAATGACAGCGGAAAGGTGGCGGCATATTTTGACGAATGTACAAAACAGGGAATAGACGTTCTTCCGCCGAATGTTAACGAAAGTATGGAAGGCTTTACTGTTTCGGGAAAAAGTATACATTTCGGCTTGAAGGCTATCAAAGGAATAGGCAGCGGTCTTATAGATAATATAATACGTGAAAGAGAAAGCGGGTTGTATTCCTCGTTTTATGATTTTTGCAGCCGTGTTTACGGAAGAGAACTGAATAAACGAGCTTTGGAAAATCTTATAAAAGCAGGCGCACTTGATGGTCTTGGTGCAGCAAGAAAGCAAATGTTGAAAGCGCTGCCGGACTTCATGGAGCAGATAGACAGCGAAAAAAAGATAAGCATGAACGGACAGTTAAGTCTGTTCGGAGGTAACGGCAGTATTTCATATGAGCCGAAACTCCCCGAAACGGGAGAGTTCAGTATTCGCGAAAAGCTTGAAATGGAAAAGGAGACAACGGGGATATATATCAGCGGTCACCCCATGGCAGAATACGACATATATGTCAGGTCAATGAATACGGACAGAATATGTGATATACTGAATCCGGAAGGAGAATATCCGGACGGCAGAAAAACCGATATTTTGTGCATGATATCGGGAGTAAAGCCCAAAGTGACAAAAACCAATTCCCGTATGGCTTTTGCAGGAATAGAGGATAAATATGGTTCTGTTGAGATGATAGTATTTCCGAAAGTGTTTGACGAATATGGAAGTATGCTCAGGGATGGTAACATTGTCAGAGTAATAGGACGTATAAGCCGCAGGGACGAAGATAAAGTACAGATAATTTGCGATAAAATTCTGCCGATACCGAGAAATATGAACGAGGCGTTACCGTCATCACGTCCGGCGGAAAAGAAAACACCGCCGGGATTATATCTCAAAGTTGCGAATGATAGCTGTCGTGAATATATAAGAGCAAAGCAGGTACTGGATATTTTTGACGGAAATGTTCCGCTGTACATTTATTTCACCGACAGCAGAAAATTATGGAGAACGCCTTCTTCAATGCGTGTGGACGTAAATGAAGTGATGCTTCGTGAACTGAGAAAAAGAATAGGCGAAAGTAACGTATCTTTTGTACAGTAAAGAATAAAAAGTCTGTGAGTTTTTGCCCACAGACTTTTTTGTATTTTGTTATGAAGAAGTTTGAGAAGATTCCTGAGTTGTATCTGCAACGTTAACGTCAACTTCATATGTTCCGTAAGTCCAGCATGACGGGAATTTTGCGTTGATACTGATGCTTACAGGCATACTTCCGTAACCGGAAAAGCTTACTTTTGACGACATATCAACAACAGCGGTTATATTTGATGCGGTTATCAGATCTATCTGTTCTTTCTTACCAATGAGAATTACTGTGATAGATTTGGTCGATACAGTCGTTTTGCGGTTTTCGCTTTCGTTTATGATCGTGAATTTACTGAGTGTAATAGATTTTCTTGCAAGAGAATTCTTATCAAATACAACATTAGCTTTGGTGATTTGTTCAAGATTTCTTACACCGGACGGAAGTTTAAGATCTACTGATAAAGAATTAGTAGAGAGATCAATTTTCGACATATCAATATTGCTTGTTGTGATGTCGTTTATATCTTCTGTTATTTCGTTTGGAACTGCAAGACGTATGGAAGAAGGTTCTACTTTGATTATACTGTTGTCATATATGAAAGAGTCCGGAGCATTTATTATGCTTGGAGTTATATCCACTGTTTTGACTTTAAGTATAGGAACTGTTGCGATAACTGTATCCGTATCGGTTGTAACATAATCCATAGGAATACGGTCGCCGTTCATGTCACGAAGGACTATACTTGCCTCGACAGTAGCAGTTTCTGAGATAGAGTCTGTAAAGCTGTATTCTGCGTCCGCTTCAAATATACTGTTGATAACAGCTTCCGCACCACGAACAGTAACAGTCTGACGTGCAAGAGTTGTTTTTGCGGCGTAATGCTCCTTATCAACCGCACTGACATCAATTTTGTCAGTTATATTGATCTCACGTTCTGTATAGTGATCTACATATACGTTTATTGAAGATGGCCTTACGGTAGAATCAAAATTATAATCGTTCTTTATGCTGCCTTTTTTTGGAACAAGATCAAGTTTGTAAGTACCGGGAGAAGTCAGCTGACTTGTATCTGCGGCGGTTATGTAAATATCACTGCTTGTAACGCTTGCAACAACAAGAGAGTTTCCTGAAATACGTACTTCGGCAGTCTGACCTTCCATGCCGAAAAATTTCAGATCGTTTCCAATATCGGGCATCGAAATCGGTATATCGGTAACAGTCAGATAACGTGTTTCCTGAGATGTAGCTGAGACATTAAGCCAGATAAAAAAGGCGAGGATTATTGAAAACAGCATCACAAACCTGTCGTTATAAAACAGTTTGCTGAAATTGAACTTACTTTTTATTCGATTCATTTTTCTTCCCCTTTATCACCGAATTGAATATCGGAATACGGTCATTTTTTTCCGTTTCCTTTGGTATAAGATCGTCTTCAAGAGCCATACTCAGTGTTTCTCTTGTGAAATTTCGTGTAATTATGCCGTTTTTGGCAATAGATATAGTACCTGTTTCTTCTGAGACGATTACAATAACAGCATCACTGTTTTCGCTTATGCCAAGTCCTGCACGGTGTCTTGTACCAAGGTCTGTGCTGATATTATTATTTTTTGTCAGCGGAAGGATACATCCGGCGGCATGAATTTTACCTTCACGGATTATCATAGCACCGTCATGCAAAGGAGCTTTGTTGAAAAATATATTTCCGATCATTTCGGCTGACGGTTCAGCATCAATTATCGTACCGGTATCAATAATTTCACCAAGTTTTGTTTGTCTTTCAAAAACGATAAGTGCACCGGTTTTTGATTTCTGAAACTGATTGGCAATTTCGACAACGCTGTTTATGCATTTTCTCATTTGTTTAATATGACTTTCTTCGACAGTAGCTGCAGCAAGACCAGTCCAGTATTTGCCAATCTTGCTTCTGCCGATATGTTCAAGAGCACTGCGCAGTTCAGGCTGGAACACGATAAGAACAGCAAGTACTGAAAACTGGAAGAATGAAGTAAACAAGGAGTTCAGCATTTTCAGGTTAAAAAGTCCTGAAACTGCATAGGCTACGAGCAAAATGAGTATACCTTTGACTAATTGTTCGGCACGGGTTTCACGCATGATTTTTATAAGGCTGTATATTATGAACGATACGATAAGTATATCAAGAACATCGGTCGCTTTGAATGTCATCATTGCAGCGATAAACGAATTATATAACGAGACGATGGATTCCCACATTTTTTTGCACCCCGCAAAAGAAAATTTTCATTAAAAAACTGCTAATACTATTTTATCATGTTATTTTATGAAATCAACCATTTTTTGAAATTAATCTATCAAAATATGTGTTATTCTGAAAGACGGATTCAGGAAGGAAAATTGTTGAATTGATTTTTTGTCCCAAAGAATACATTAAGGTCAATAAATTCGTTAGCACCGTCATAACCGTCCATTTTGCCTCTTGAATTATATTGCCAGAAAGTCCATTCATGCCCGTCAGAGAGTTGAGGCTCACTCATTGTATCTCTTATCCATATACAGAAATCCTGATATGAACCGGAAATATTGAGATCGTATGATTTTTTTGTAGCACAAATTATCGGTTTCATATTGTAGACAGACTCAAGTTTTTCGATCATTATATCAAGTTCATCATTGATTATTGAGCGTGGGGGAGGATTTGATTCCCAACTGTCATAGAATTCGATATCTATTGCCGGTGGAAGCATATTATCTGTTAAGGGAACATTCATAATATAATTCTGAGCTTGAACTTCACCACTATTATCAAATCTGAAAAAGTGGTAATAGCCGGCACGCATATCTGTCTGACTGACATTACTGTAATTGTATGAAAACTGTGTGTCAATTCCCTGAGAACCGTCGGTAGCCTTTATGTATGCAAAATCTATATTTTCCGAGATAAGTTCCCAGTTTATTTTCCCCTGATCCGAAGAAACATCAATACCACGCACATGATAATGTTTAGGCTCGTTAGGCACAACAAGACCGCTGCAATAGAAAATATAAGCAGCTAAAAATATCAAAGCTAAAGTTACTGCGCCAAGGATTGCACTGCTTATAATTATATCCGATCTGGTTTTTTTATCTGACATTTTATCACCGCCGCCATTTTAAAGCATTAATTTTTACAAGGTTAGTTTAACATTTTTGCAATGAAAAGTAAATAGGAAATACAAAACTGTAGCCGATGACTTTTTGGAAATCATCGGCTTATGCGGTAAATTATTCTGTTCGGAGAGCTTTTACGGGATCTTGCTTTGCAGCTTTTTTAGAAGGTATAAATCCGCCTATCAAGGTAAGTACTACACTGAGCGCAATCAGTATAACTGCGCCTGATATCGGCAGAGAAGCATTTACATTATTGTTTTCGGCAATGGAATGGATGACCATGTTTGCAGGGATGAGCAGAAGTAAAGTGACACCTATACCCATTATTCCGGAACAAAGACCGATTATAAAGGTTTCTGCATTGAAAACCTGAGAAATGTTTTTCTTTGAAGCACCTATTGCACGGAGTATGCCGATCTCTTTAGTTCTTTCGAGTACGGAAATATATGTTATTATTCCGATCATTATAGATGAAACTACCAGAGATACTGCTACAAATGCGATGAGAACATAAGATATGACGTTTATTATAGTAGTTATGGAGGACATAAGAAGTCCGACATAATCTGTGTATGATATTTTGTCATTTTCATCAGCATTGTTGTTGTATTTTTCGATACATTCCGAAATTTTGTCCTTGTTTTCAAAGCTGTCGGCATATATTGATATTGATGACGGAGCATCCATACTGACAACGCCGAATGCTTTCATGTTATCGTCATAAGAGCCGGGCGAGATGTACATATCATACATTCCTGCAAGAATGTTTTTGTCAGCAGATGAGATATACTGTTCAAACATTTCGGCGAGCTGCTGTTCACTCATTACTTCTATTTGTTTTGCAATCTGAGGGTTCAGGCTTCCGGCAAATGAACGTATAAGTTTAGCCTTTTCCGAAATACCCATCTGTGAGAAGTATTTTTTTACATCTGCAACTTTTTCGTTTTCGTCTTTCGGAGAAAAACTCATGCCGTTTATTACATTTACTTTATCGTTTTTGATTTGATCTTTTACGATTTCACTTTCGTCAGCATGGCGTATCAGATAATCTGTAAGTGCTTTGGTATAGCCGATATTTGTGTTTATAAGGCGTACATCACTGTCTTCTTTTGGACGTATGACACCTGTGATTCTGAGCTTTACCGCCTTATCCATAAGAGCATTTATTTCGTCAGCAGTTTCAGCTTTTGTGTAAGTTCCGTCAGCGTTTTTTGTGTAATAATCACTTGCTGGGAGGAGATATATTGATGTTTTGCAGATATCTGCATAACTCCATTTTTTTGAATTGAATTCAACTTTTTCACCGTCAGTGATTTTTCGCAGCATTTGTTTATATTCCGACGATGGCAGAAGTCCCATTTCATAGAGTGTAGTAAGCGGTATTTCATTGTTGTTGTCAAGAATGAGCAGTATTTCGTCATACTTTTGAGGATATTTTCCGTAAATTGTATCGTAGTTTTCGTTTATGGCGGTACTAATAAGTTCTTTTCCGTTTCCGGGGAGAATCTCCGACATATTGTTCTGATTCATACGGTCAGACATGGAACTCATTACACCCATACCGCTGCCATCAACTGAGGAGCTGATTCCGAACGAAGAAGAAATTTCATCGTTAAGTGTGCTGCCGTTAAGATTTACGAGTACTCCGTCAGGGTCATAACTGAAAGCGTCGAATTTTGTTTTATAGCTATAAACGATACCATTTTCTCCTATATATTTATGAATATCGCTTTTTGGGTCGTCAAGATACTGTTTGAATTTTGTAAGGTTGTTTTTTGTAATACTTGACGTGAAATTTGAAAAGTTTTCCAGTTTGTGATTATCAGAATAAACAGCGTCCTTTGAATGTTCGGGTTCATCATCATTCTTGTTTGAATCAATTTCCATAAGAGCGCTCAGGTCGATACTTTGTTCTTCTATCGTTATAGGATAGGATGTCATAGCGTTTCGCTGTATATCGTTTATATAATTATTTACTCCGTTGGAGAGGGATAATATAAGGGCTATTCCTATAATACCGATAGAGCCTGCAAAAGATGTGAGAATCGTTCTGCCTTTTTTAGTTTTCAAGTTATTGAAACTCAAGGACAGCGATGTTATAAAAGACATGGATGTTTTTCCCATTTTTTTATGTTCCGGCTGGCTTTTATCCTTTTCGGAAATTTCAAACGGGTCACTGTCAGCGGTTATTTTTCCGTCACGAAGCTTTACAATACGTGTAGCATATTTTTCAGCAAGCTCAGGATTATGAGTGACCATAATAACAAGCCTGTCCTTTGCGACTTCTTTGAGCATATCCATGACCTGAACACTTGTATCACTGTCAAGAGCACCGGTTGGCTCATCGGCAAGAAGAATGTCAGGATCGTTTACAAGTGCACGTGCAATAGCAACTCTTTGCATCTGACCGCCGGAAAGCTGATTAGGTTTTTTGTGTATATGTTCGCCAAGACCGACTTTTTCAAGAGCATTTTTTGCACGTTGTCGCCTTTCAGACTTTGATACGCCGGAAATTGTAAGAGAAAGTTCTACATTAGAGAGTATGTTCTGATGAGGAATCAGGTTATAACTTTGAAAAACGAAACCGATTGTATGATTACGGTATGCATCCCAATCTCTGTCTTTATATTTTTTTGTAGAGATGCTGTTAATAACAAGATCACCGCTGTCATAACGGTCAAGTCCGCCAATGATATTCAGAAGAGTTGTTTTTCCTGAGCCGCTCGGACCAAGTATTGCGACGAATTCATTATCTCTGAAATTCAGGCTTACATCGTCGAGTGCAGTCTTAGTCAGTTCACCGGTAACATACTGTTTACGGATATTGTGCAGTTGCAGCATATTTTAACCCCTTTCTGTTTCAACGCATATAAAGCAGTATAGCCGATTGACAAAAAATAGTCAATACTTAATTTTGAGTCTGTGTGAAAATTTTCTGAAAATGAAAACAGTTTTGTAATATAGACTATTTTGTGAAATATTTTGATATGTTGCAGGTATACCGATTTTTTTATATACATATGCCGAAAAATGTGGTATAATATGCGCAGATAGTTAATTGAAGGGGAAATGCGTATGAAAAAATTCAAAGCTGTCATATTTGATATGGATGGTGTGATTTTTGATTCTGAAAAACTGTATATGCAGTGCTGTATAGAGTCGGCGGAAATTTTTGGTGTACAGGATATCGAAAATACAGTTTTTTCCTGTATAGGACTGAATACACAAATGACACACGCATTTTATAAAAAAAAATATGGGGATGATTTTCCGATAGAAGATTTCTGGAAAGAGTGTACGGGAAGATTCGCAAAAAAATCTCAGGATGGATTGCTGCCTGTGAAAGATGGCGCAAGAGAATTGCTTGTATATCTGAAAGATAAAAAGCTTCCGACAGCCATTGCATCATCTACCCGTTCAGGCATAGTAAAACGTGAATTGGAGGCGGCTGAACTTATAAGTTATTTTGATGTAATAGTCGGTGGCGACGAAGTAGAAAAAAGTAAGCCGGAGCCCGATGTGTTTCTGCTTGCGGCAGAAAAGCTTGGTTTTAACATAAAAGACTGTGCCGTAATAGAGGACAGTATTAATGGAATAAAAGCAGCAAGGGCATCTGGCGGATTTGTTATAATGGTACCCGACCTTGTTCAACCCGTTGAAGAAATGAAAATTTTTACAGACATAATATTTCCTTCTCTTACGGAGGTAAAGAGTTTTTTGTGATATTGGAGGATTTATGAAAAATTATCTGATTTGTTACTATATATTACAGCAGTGTATGTTTGAAACACTGGAAGACGACCTGACTATACTGCTTTCAAAGATGTCACCCGAATTGACGGATGACGGCAGACCGGCAGACGAGAAGATATATAAAAGATGGAAGAATACTATAGATGCGGATACTATGAGTATTGACGAGATAACAAAAGCAATAGCCCACAGACTTGAACTGACAGCCTATGATTTCAAAAAGACAATAAAGCTTTTGAAATCCGGGGACATGGAGTATTATCTTTATCAGGCAAAGGAAAGGGCAGAGGAGTTTTTGAGTGAATACGAGATAACGGAGGAATAACAATGTTGTTTATAGAATACCCGAAGTGTACTACCTGTAAAAAGGCTAAAAAATGGCTGGACGAGCATAATGTAACATATGTTGACCGTCATATAAAAGATGATAATCCGACTTGCGATGAATTGAAAAAGTGGATTCAGTCAAGCGGTATGCAGATAAAGAAATTCTTCAATACGAGCGGAGTACTGTACCGTGAATTACAGCTCAAGGATAAGATTCTGGAAATGACTGATGAAGAAATGATAAATTTGCTGGCATCGGACGGTATGCTTGTAAAGCGTCCTCTGATTATTGACGGGGATACGGTTCTTGTCGGATTCAAAGAAAAAGAGTGGGAAGAAGCCATTCTTAAATAAAAGCGGAGGAACATTATGAGAGATTTCTTGCCAATATGTCGGGAGGACATGGAAAAACGAGGGTGGGATCAGGTTGATTTCACGTTTGTGATAGGCGATGCATACGTAGACCATCCGTCTTTCGGACCGGCAATAATAAGCCGTATTCTTGAAGCCGAAGGTTATCGTGTGGGAATTATTTCTCAGCCTGATTGGAAAGATCCGGAAAGCATAAATGTTTTTGGAGAACCGAGACTGGGTTTTCTTGTATGTGCCGGAAATATGGATTCAATGGTGAATCATTATTCTGTATCGAAAAAAAGAAGGTCAAAGGATTATTTTACCGCAGGCGGTGTTATGGGAAAACGTCCCGATCATGCGACGGTCGTATATTGTAACCTTATACGCAGAACATACAAAAGTAAACCTGTGATTATCGGCGGAATTGAAGCAAGTCTGCGCCGTATGGCACATTACGATTACTGGGATGACTGTCTTAAACGATCGATACTGCTTGATTCACAGGCGGATATTCTTTCGTATGGTATGGGAGAAAAATCTATTGTAGAAATTGCAGATTCTCTCAACAGCGGAATACCTGTCAGTGAGATAACATATATAAGGGGTACTGTTATAAAAACGAAGGATTTGGGGGGCTTTTACGATTATATAACAATTCCCTCATATGAAGAATTATGCGCAGATAAACTGAATTATGCCAGAAGTTTTTACATCCAGTACTGCAATACCGATGCATTTTCCGGAAAATGTCTTGTAGAGCCTTATCCGGATGGTGTATATGTTGTTCAGAACCCTATGTCAGAACCTATTACAACAGAGGAAATGGACAGGGTTTATGCCCTTCCATATATGAGGACTTATCATCCGGTTTATGAAAAGGATGGCGG
The DNA here is from genome assembly GCA_902767155.1 of uncultured Ruminococcus sp. GTDB lineage: Bacteria > Bacillota > Clostridia > Oscillospirales > Acutalibacteraceae > UBA1213. Next base: position 25,089 of record CACXGC010000005.1, read on the forward strand.
AGTTGATGCTATTAAGGAAGTGAAATTCAGCCTTATAAGCAGCAGAGGATGTTTTGGAGGATGTAATTTTTGTGCGCTGACATTTCATCAGGGTAGAATAATACAGGCAAGAAGTCATGAGTCATTGCTGAAAGAAGCTAATATTATTATAAATGATCCGGAATTCAAGGGATATATCCATGACGTGGGAGGACCAACTGCAAATTTCCGTAAACCGGCTTGTAAAAAACAACTTACCAAAGGGGTATGCAAAAACAGGCAGTGCCTTTTTCCGGAACCGTGCCCGAATTTGCAGGCAGACCATAGTGATTATCTTGAATTACTGCGGAAACTTCGCAGTTTGCCGGGGGTTAAGAAAGTTTTCATACGTTCGGGAATACGGTTTGATTATATAATGGCAGATCCGGACGAAACATTTCTTCGTGAAATGTGTGAGCATCATATCAGCGGACAACTTAAAGTAGCACCGGAACATATTTCCGATGCTGTTCTGAAAAATCTCGGAAAACCTCAGAATAAAGTTTATCAGGCATTTTGTAAAAAGTATGCCGCAATAAATAAGAAGCTGGGAAAACCACAGTATCTTGTTCCGTATCTTATGTCATCACATCCCGGTTCAACATTGAAAGAGGCAGTTGAACTGGCGGAATATCTTAGAGATAATCATCTTAGTCCGGAACAGGTGCAGGACTTTTACCCGACACCGTCAACTATATCAACTTGTATGTACTACACAGGTGTTGACCCGAGAACGATGAAACCAGTTTTCGTTGAACATAATCCGCATGGAAAGGCAATGCAAAGAGCTTTGATACAGTACAAGAATCCGAAAAATTATGACCTTGTTCATGAGGCACTGGTTCAGGCGCATCGAACTGATCTGATAGGCTATGACAAAAAATGTCTCATACATCCGAAAAATGCATCTGATATGCAGTCAAAACAGAATGTTAAGTCAGGAAAGCAGAATAAACCGCTTACTGAAAACGAGAAAAAATATGGTATTTCATTTGAGAAATATGACAGTATGCAGAAGGCGGAAAGTGAGCGCAGTAAAAAGAATAATGCAAAAAGGCGCAAAAGGTGATTTTTGTACGATTTATTTCCAAAATGTTAGCAAATTGTAAATTCGGATAAGCTGTATACGATTTCCATTGAATTTGTTGGTCGAATATGGTAGAATAAAGTCGTACCGGTGATATGAAAGTGAGGTGCTGAATATGCTTGGTATATGGTTAGCAGTGATCGTTGTTGCGATTCTGGCAGAGATAGCGACACAGGTACAGCTTGTATCAGTGTGGGCGGCAATCGGCGGAATTGCGGCGATAATAGCAGATGTCTGTGGTGCAGACAACACGGTTCAGATAATCGTATTTTTTGCTGTTACTTTTGCGACACTGGCACTTACAAGACCGCTTGTCCGCAATCTTAGAAAGAAGCTCAGTAATGTGCCCACAAATGCTGATATGAATATCGGAAAGCATGGCAAGGTTACAAAGATCGTTGACAAATCCGCAGGTATTTTTCGTGTCAGTGTATCGGGCGATGACTGGTCAGCAGTAACAGAAGATTCGACTGTGCCGGAGATTGGTGACGAAGTGCGTGTACAGCGCATAGAAGGTGTGAAACTTGTTGTTTCCGTAGTTTGATAGGAGGTATGTATTTATGGATTTTTCAGCAGGAACAATTGCTTTGATCGTAATAGGAATCGTAGTGTTTCTTATAATTATCAGAAACATAAATGTCGTTCCGCAGTCAAATGCATATGTGATAGAACGTTTCGGTACGTTTTATAAAATATGGGGAAACGGTATTCATGTAAAAGTACCGTTTATGGACAGAGTTGCAAAAAAAGTGTCTTTGAAAGAACAAGTAGTGGATTTTGAACCGCAGTCGGTTATTACAAGAGATAACGTATCAATGAAGATCGACACAGTTGTTTATTATCAGATCACCGACCCGAGATTGTACACATATGGCGTTGAAAATCCGATAATGGCAATAGAAACGCTTTGTGCTACTACTTTGCGTAATATTATTGGCGAACTTGAACTTGATAATACGCTTACATCACGTGATAATATCAATTCAAGAATACGTGAAATTCTTGACGATGCTACAGATCCGTGGGGAATAAAAGTAAAAAGAGTTGAACTGAAAAATATTCTTCCGCCGCGTGAGATTCAGGCAGCAATGGAGAAGCAGATGAAAGCAGAACGTGAACGCCGTGCAAGAATTCTTGATGCAGAAGGTGAAAAGACCAGTCAGATACTTGTTGCAGAAGGTCACAAAGAGGCAGCTATTCTCCGTGCAGATGCGATAAAAGAAACAAAAATACGTGAAGCACAGGGTGAAGCAGAAGCTATTCTTGCAGTACAGAAAGCGTTTGCTGACAGTTTGAGAATGCTTAACGAAGCCGCACCGTCAGACAGAGTAATTGCTCTTAAAAGTCTTGAAGCTTTCGCAAAAGTGGCAGACGGCAGAGCAACAAAGATAATTATTCCTTCGGAAATACAGTCAATGGCAAGTCTTGCAACATCGCTTAAAGAACTTGTTGTTGAGGGTGAGATTGACAAAGAGCCAAAAGCTGAAAAGCAGACTGTAATACCGAATATGGCAGCTCCCCAGATGATGGATCAGCAGGCTGTATTAAGAGAAAAAGCAAAACAGGCTTTGCAGAACAATGCGCCGGCAAACTGAGCATTATAAAATAATTTGGCAGGGCAGAATTATGTATTCTGTCCTGTCTTTTTGAAAGAATGGTGAAAAAATATGAATTTCAGAATAGGCCACGGATATGATGTACACCGATACAAAGAGGGAAGAAAACTGATACTTGGAGGGGTTGAAATTCCGTTTTACATGGGATTGGACGGACATTCTGATGCAGATGTTGTTGTTCATGCAATAATGGATTCTATTCTGGGGGCAGCAGCACTTGGTGATATAGGAGTACATTTTCCTGACAATGATGAGAGTTATAAAGGTGCAGACAGTCTTGAACTTCTTCGAGAGGTAATGGAAATCTTACACAAAAAAGGATATGATGTCGGAAATATTGATGCGACAATAATAGCACAAAAACCTAAGCTCAAGGATTATATTCCGTTGATGCGTGAAAACATAGCATCGGTTATGGGAGTTGCTGTTGATGATGTAAGCGTTAAAGCAACGACAGAGGAAAAACTTGGATTTACAGGAAACCTTGAGGGAATAGCGGCACACAGTATAGCACTTATTTATCGTATATAAACAAAAACCCGTCACATCAGATGGACGGGTTTTTTGCCGTAAACACAGATGTAATTGATACAGATTTCTAAAACGGGGTTGTCAAGAAAAAGGAAGAAAAACATCTGTGTTGGAAATATTATATCATACATTTTTGAAAATAAAATAGAATTGGAGTTTCAGGTCAAATATTCGGAGTGAATGACGTATATTGAAAAATCTGTTGTGATGATTTGAAAAAATATGTCTTAAATTAACAATTATATGATATAATGGTAGTGTCTGATGAGGTGTGCAAACTATTTGCATATTTTTGTCGATGTTTAACGAAATGCAGAAAAGAGTGAAAAAATGCTTAACGTGTCACATCTTACAAAGAAATATCACAAATTTGTCGCAAATGATAATCTGACATTCATGGTGAAGGATGGTGAAACTGCTGTCCTCGCAGGTCCGAATGGTGCCGGAAAATCTACAGCGATAAAATGCATAGCCGGACTTCTTCGCTTTGATGGAGAAATCGAGTTGTGCGGTCATAAGAATAAAACTATCGAGGCAAAAAAAATTCTCGGCTATGTTCCGGAGATACCGGCACCGTTTGAACTGCTGACGGTATGGGAGCATATGGAATTTATAGCCCGTGCCTATCAGCTTGAAGACTGGCAGGACAGAGCAAATGAACTTATGCGCAGGCTTGAATTAACCGACAAAAAAGATAAGCTCGGCAAGGAACTTTCAAAAGGAATGCAGCAGAAAATCAGTATTTGCTGTGCAATGCTGATAGAACCGAAAATATTGCTGTTTGATGAACCGCTTGTGGGTTTGGATCCTCATGCTATCAAGGAATTGAAACTAATGTTGGGCGAAATGAAAGCCAAAGGAACAACTATAGTTATTTCTACACATATGCTTGACAGTGTTGAAGGCGTTTGGGATAGGGTTTTTATAATGATGAACGGAAGAATAGAGGCAGAACGCACAAGGGTACAGGTTGAGGAAACAGGCGAAAATCTGGAGGAACTTTTCTTCTCCATCACAGAAAAGAAGGAATGATTTATGAATTCGATTTTTTATCTTATGCGGAAAAATATAAAAAATGAGATTTTGGATACTTTGCGTCATCCTCTGAAATTTATGCTGTATGCTTTCATAGTAGTCACCATGATATATGGTGCAGTTATGGGATTTACGGCAAATACGGAAGAAATTGCAGCCGGAGAACTGAATGATAAACGTCTTTTGAGCGGAGCATATCTTGCAATTTTGTATTTTATAAGCATACCGATTTTGCGTAAAGGTCTGAGTTCAGGAACGAGTTTCTTTTCACTTAGTGATGTGAATAACCTGTTTGTGGGTCCGATTTCGGAGAGAACAATACTTGTATATGGTGTTGGCAGACAACTTGCAGCAATGCTGGTTTTGGTTGTGACATTTGCGGCATATGGCGGAATGATGATAAATATGTTTCATATAGGTGTTCCGCAGATGATTATGCTTGTCGGCGGAATAGTGCTAATGCTTGTTATGGTACAGCTTACTACGCTTATGATATTCTGTCTTGCAAGCAATCATCCGAAACGTGCTAAAGTTATGAGGTGGGTAATCTATGCCATTATATTTTTTCCGCTTGTAACGATAATATATTACATATTTACGAGGGGTATAAACAAGGATAATTTTTTTGATGCGATTTCAATGCCTGTTTTTGACGGCATACCGCTTATAGGCTGGCTTCACGGACTTGTTTTCGGTATAATGAACGGTGAAAGTGTCAAAATAGCAGTTTTTGGTGCATTGATGATATTGACAGTAGCTTTGAGTATTGCGGCGCTATTTTTGACCAAACTTGATTTTTATGAAGATGTACTTTCACAGGCAGAAAGTTATCAGGAATTCCGTGATGCAATTATGGAAGGAAAAGTCAGCGACAAAGTAATGATGGGTGACAGAAAAGTAAGTGTCAGAAAAACAGGCATTGATCGTGGGAAAGGTGCATCGGCGATATTTTTTAAACAGCTTCGTGAGGGTGGCAGACGTTCAAGATTCATATTTTTGAATATCAATACGTTTGTACTGTTGTTTGCGGCATTTGTTATAGGCTTCGGAATGCAGCAGGCACTTCCGAACGTTGAGAAAACTATAACGTATCTTGCAGTTGTAGTTATACTTGTCTACATACAGTTTTTTTTCAGTGCGGCGAGCGATTGGGTAAAGGAACTTATGAAACCGTATATTTATCTGATACCCGATGATGCAGTAAAAAAACTCATGATGGCGGCAGCAACAGGTCTAATCAAACCTTTTACGGACGGACTTATAACATTTGTACTTTTGGGTCTGTTTATAGGCGGTCATCCGGCGGATATAATTTTTTCTGCTCTTACATACGGAAGTTTTGGATGTGTTTACATTGCTGCAAATATTCTTGCACAAAGAATAGTTGGTGTTGACAGTACGGGCGGTGTGTTCATAACATTTTATATGTCACTGATACTTATAGTATTGCTGCCCGGAGTTGGTGCAGGATTGCTTTCGCTGTCACTGTTTTCAGGAGAGTTGAGCTTTATTGCGGCGACTTTATTTACAGCACCGATGTTTGTATGGAATATAGTTATAACGCTGGTAATTTTTATTGCCTGCCGAAATTTGTTGAATAATACTCAGTAAAAAGAATTATCATAACAAAAAGCTCTTTATCTATTGACAAATCGTAAATGGGATGGTATAGTATTAATAACGATTAAGCAATCTTTTAATCTATGATAAAGGGTGTGTTGTTTATGAAAAAAACATATAAAATTGAGGTTGACTGTGCTAACTGTGCAGCAAAGATGGAAACAGCCGCAAAAAAAGTGGCTGGTGTGAAAGATGTAGTTGTAAATTATATGACACTCAAAATGAAAGTTGAATTTGAAGACGGCGCGGACGAAAAAGATGTAATGGAACAGATTTTTAAGGTTTGCCGCAAGATAGAACCTGATTGTGAAATCTACTATAAATAAAATGATGCGTCCTTGTGGGCGCATTATTTTAGAGAAAACGATTAAACGATTGTTTAATTATAGGAGGGGAGAATATGACAAAAAAGCAAAAGAAAAATCTTATCCGTATAATAGTTTCGTCTGTACTGATTGTTATCTTGATGTTTTTGCCGGTTGAAGGCTGGCTTAGATTTCTTCTGTTTCTTGTACCGTATCTGCTTATAGGATATGACATACTGATAAAGGCAGTAAAAGGTGTGGTAAATCTCCAGCCTTTTGACGAGTGTTTTCTAATGTCTCTCGCAACAGTCGGTGCAATGATACTTGCAGTGATCGGAGATGGAGATTATCTCGAAGCAATTGCAGTAATGCTTTTTTATCAGGTTGGTGAATGGTTTGAAAGTTATGCAGTAGGCAAAAGCAGGCATAATATTGCCGAACTTATGGATATTCGTCCTGATTATGCTAACGTTGAAACAGAAAGCGGAATCGAAAAGAAAGAACCGGATGAAGTAGGAGTCGGTACTGTAATTATTGTAAAGCCGGGAGAAAAAATTCCGATAGATGGCATAATTCTGGAAGGAAATTCCATGATAGATACATCTGCACTGACAGGAGAAAGTGTTCCGAGAACAATACACGAAGGTGAGGATGTTATCAGCGGATGTGTAAATCTCAGCGGTGTTCTGAAAATACGCACGACTAAGGAATTTGAAGATTCAACAGTTTCAAAAATTCTCGACTTAGTGGAAAATGCAAGCTCACGTAAATCACGTTCAGAAGATTTTATAACACGCTTTGCACGTGTTTATACACCGGCAGTTGTGTTCAGTGCTTTGGCTCTTGCAGTATTTCCGCCGATGATAAATTTCTGGTTTTTATCTGGAGAAGCACATTGGGCTAAATGGATATACAGGGCACTTACATTTCTTGTAATAAGTTGTCCGTGTGCGCTTGTTATAAGTATTCCGCTCAGTTTTTTTGCCGGAATAGGCGGTGCAAGCCGTGAAGGAATTCTCATAAAAGGTTCAAACTATCTCGAACAGCTTTCAAAGACCGGTGTGGTTGTTTTTGATAAAACAGGCACACTGACAAAAGGCGTTTTTGAGGTAACTGAAATATTGCCGGAGAATATCACAAAGGAAAAATTGCTGTACATGGCAGCATCGGCGGAGTATTATTCTACACATCCGATTGCGGTGTCACTGAGAAAAGCAGCGGGAGATAGTTGCACTATACCGTCAGATGTCAGCGAAATCGCCGGACAGGGAATATGTGCTACAGTTGACAATGATAGAGTTCTTGTGGGAAATGAGAAACTTATGGAAAGTAATTATATTTCTTACAAGCCGTCAGACATATGCGGAACAGTGCTTTATACTGCAAGAAATGGTATTTTTACAGGAATTGTTGTTATTTCGGACGTTATCAAGTCGGATGCGGAAAAAGCATTATGCGTGTTGAAAGGTGCAGGCATAAGAAAAACGGTAATGCTGACAGGTGACGGAAAAGCAGTTGCCGAACAAGTTTCGTCAAAGATAGGAATAGATGAAGTATACAGCGAATTATTGCCTGAAAATAAGGTCGAGATTATAGAAAAAATTATTTCCGCAAAAAAACAGAAAGAAGTAGTTGCGTTTGTAGGTGATGGAATAAACGATGCTCCTGTTCTTACACGTGCAGACATAGGTATTGCAATGGGAGCAATGGGTTCTGATGCGGCAATCGAAGCATCTGACATTGTATTGATGGATGATGACCCGATGAAAATCTCAAAAGCTGTAAAAATATCAAGAAAGTGTCTGAGAATAGTAAAAGAAAATATTTGGTTTTCGATAGGTGTAAAAGTAATATGTCTGATTCTCGGAGCGTTAGGCATAGCGAATATGTGGGCAGCAATTTTTGCAGATGTTGGTGTTATGATGATTGCTGTGATTAATTCTATAAGAGCCTTGATGGTAAAAAATCTATAATAGAGACGGTGAAAAACTAAAAATCACACAAAGAATTGTATATTCTGAAAAGGCGTGAATTATAATAATTATAAGTGTCCCCGAAAGTCGAGCGTATTCAAGACTTTCGGGGACGGATTTTTTATACGCAAGTAACGTATAAAACCGAAGCAGCACAACAAAAAGATGCTGTGCTGCTCCGGTTTGAAGGAATCATGTTCAAAGAACTTGTTTGTTGAATATTTCGGAAAACTGCTTTATTAAAGATACGCTTTCGTCCTGAGCGTGAACTGCCGTATTTATACAAAGATCGTAATTAGTAGCAGATTCCCATTCTACACCAGTATAGTATTTATAATACTCCTGACGGTGCTTGTTTATATCTTTTATGATCTTGTCGGCTTCTTCATGTGTGATAGAAAACTTTTTCATAACATTTTTTATGCAATAATCGTGCGGTGCCCATATAAAAACCCTGATAAGTTTATGATCGCTGTTTTTCAGCGCAAAGCCGGCACACCTGCCAATTATAACACAATCGCTTTTATCAGCAACTTCACGGATAGTATTTTGCTGGTATCGAAAAATATCTTTATGTGAGGTAAAGCGTCTTGTTTCCGGAGGAATAATGCCAGAAGAAAACACCTCCGAACGCTCGAAATATGGTTTTTTTACATACTCGTCGTACTTGGACATAACACGGGCATCCAAACCACTTTTATCTGATGCAAGATAGATAAGATTACGGTCATAATAAGCTATTCCCATACTTTCGGCTAATTGTTTTCCAATCATACGTCCGCCGCTGCCATAACTTCTTGCTATGGTGATAATTGTATTCGACATTATAACCCCACCTGTTTTTGACTATACGTAAATTTTACACATTTTTTATAATTTTGTCAATAGTTTTTTAGAAAAATTATGAAATATATGTAGCTATTTAAAGCGAAAGTTAGTGATATGGTGAATGACATTGATTACCCTGTTGTATAAATATCTCGTTGGTGTACATAATAATTTTGTAATTTACATCAAAGGAGAATTAATTATGAAGAATATACTGATAGCATTATTAGCAGTGACGACACTTGTAATGTGTCTTGCGGCCTGTAAGATGAACAATTCTGATAAATCTGAAAATTCCGGAATACGATCGGAAAATTCTGTTACTGTGTCAGAACTTGAAGAAAGCAATAACGGGGTAGTGAATGATGATAATGGAGTAATAGGCGATAAGGAAGATTTGACAAGCGGTGATGAAAGCGGCAGCCCGATGGAAGACATTGTTAGCAATACAGAAAGTACGATAAAGGATATCGGGGATAATGTTGGCAGCACAGTTGAGGATATTGGAGAGGATGTTGGCAGCACGGTTGAGAATATCGGAGAAGGTGTGGGAAGCACAGTTGAAGATATAGGTGAAGGAGTTGGCAGTGTCGTTGAAGATATCGGAGAAGGTGCAGGAAACACAGCAGAAGATATAACCGAAAGGGCAAAAAGAGATACCAGTGTTGAATCTTCTCAGCAATCTTAATATGCATGAAAATATTTTGTTTCAATGAATGATAAAATTCCCCGAATCATTTTGCAAAAGGCAGACATGAATTCGGGGAATTATTTATTACTGATATGTACTATGATGTGTCAATTCACGGATTTAGGTCTAAACGGTAACAGCGGAATATTTTATTGAAGAAAATCAGAACTCAAACGGTTTAGACTCGCCGCATCCGCAGGTGCCGACATATGAAGGCATAACCTTTCCGCAGTTTGGACAGGTCCATGTACCGCCGTCAGGTATGTCTTTTCTGTTGTTTATCATTTCTTCTGCTTGTCTGAGAGCCTCAGCTTCCTTTGCTTTCTTTCCACCGAATAAGGATTTCTTTTCGTGCTTCGGAGGTGCAGGAGGTACATTTGTTTTTATAATTCTCTCAGGCGGTGCGTCACTAAAGCGCATAGGCGCAGTATCAGGAATATCATCAAAATTGAACGAAGACGAGTAACTACTATCATCAGCGCACATAGGTGCGGCATCGGGAATATCGTCAAAATTGAAAGAAGAAACATAATTATCATCGTCGTCAGAGTTATCAGCAGGTGCAAAACTATTATGTGGCGGCTGTTGCTGATTCACATTATTGTTGCGTGATCTTCCGAAAGGTTTAGGAGAAGTACGAAGCTGTTCATCGTCATTCTTTATGAAGTTGAAAGCCGGATCAGTTGCCGGATTGTTAGGCTTTGTCTGAGGACTGTATGATTCAATAGAGGGACCGGCATTATTGAAATCTGTTGTGTCACTTATAATCTGGTCTTCCGGTGTTGGATCATTTGACAGCTCAGGCATTCTTGATTTTCTCGGATTACGTTTGAATGGCTGTGCAGATGTTGGAGGAGCTGCTTGTGTTTCGGTCTTCTTTTGCGGATAAGCGGACGGCGAAGGTTTGACAGAAGTATCAGGCTGCAAAGCCGGAGGAACATCGTCAAATGCGAACGGTTTAGGCTCACCGCATCCGCAA
>CACXGC010000006.1 GCA_902767155.1 uncultured Ruminococcus sp.
AGCATTGATGTGAGCCATAGACTTATCCTTTGAGCAGTAGAAACCAGTGCACTCAAGAACTACATCAACACCGAGTTCACCCCAAGGGAGTTCAGCAGCATTAGCCTTTGCATAGATCTGAAGAGTCTTGCCGTCAACTGTGATAGTGTTAGCTTCGTCATCAGCTGTAACGGTGTGAAGATTTTCACCGATGATACCGCAGTAGCCCTTCTGAGCTGTATCATACTTGAGAAGGTGAGCAAGCATTGAAGGCTTTGTAAGGTCGTTGATAGCAACAACTTCATAACCTTCTGCACCAAACATCTGTCTGAATGCAAGACGACCAATACGGCCAAAACCATTAATAGCAACTTTAACTGACATGAGAAATTACCTCCTAATATTTATTGCTGTACTTATTTTAATGCATTTTGAAGCAAATTACAAGTGTTTTCATGAAATTTAACTAAAAATTTTTGATTTTTTACATTTCGGAAGCTTCATGCAGATTATTTTGTGAAGTATATTCTCGATACAACCGAATATTCAAATTTTGAACAAAACACCGCCGCACAAATTCAGATAAACTTGTACGGCGGCTTAAATGTGTTATTACTTTACAGTAAGTGTAAAGGCTTTGGATTTGATTTTTCCTGTGCTGTCCTTGACATTAATCATGATATCGTATGTTGTTGCGCTGCCGGGCTTAAAGCTGCCGGTGCTTACTGTGCCATACTTTTCTCCGATTTTTGTCCATGTGTTCGCAGTAGTTTTCTTGTACATGAGAGCATAATAGTACGGTGCTGTACCGCCCTCTGCAACTGCTGTCAAAGTTACTTTTGTACCCTTCTTTACCTCTGCTGCACTGATATAAGATTTGTTTGTAAGCTCCTTAACACCCTCAGTTACTTTGAGCTTATATGTCTTGGAAACAATCTTTCCGCTGCTGTCCTTGACATTTATCATGATGTCGTAGTCAACTGCTGCGCTTGGTTTAAAGCTGCCTGTGCTTGCTGTACCATATTTTTCTCCGATTTTTGTCCACGTGCTTGCCGTAGATTTCTTGTACATCAAAGCATAATAATATGGTGCTGTGCCGCCCTCAGCCTTAGCAGTCAAAGTTACTTTTGAGCCTTTTGTTACCTGTGCTGCACTGATGACAGATTTATTTGCCAAAGGTACAACTACCTGTGATGTAGCCTTAAATTTCAGCAGTTTTTCTGATGTTGTTCCCTTGCTGTCAGTTGCAACAACTTTTACATCATAATCTGTTTCAGCGGTCGGAATAATATCTGCTGTTGTTTCGGTGCGGTTAGCAGCCTTTACTGTCGTCCAGTCGGTATTCTTTGACTTCTTGTAATAGAATTCGTAGGTATACGGTGCTGTACCGCCTGCTGCAGATGCATTGACTTTAACAGCCTTACCCTTTTCTACTGTTTCAGCACTCAAAGTTGATGTATTATTGAGCGGTGAAACATTTTCAACTGTGAGAGTGAGAAGTTTTTCGGAAGTCTTTCCCTTGCTGTCTGTTACAACAACTTTGATATCATAAGGTGTTGCGGCAGTCGGAGTAACATCTGCTGTAGTCTCGGTGCGGTTAGCAGCCTTAACTGTTACCCAGTCGGTATTTTTAGACTTCTTGTAGTAGAACTCATATGAATACGGAGCAATACCGCCTTGTGCTGAACCTATAACAGTTACTTTTGTATTCGGTGTAACTTTTTCCGCACTCAGTGATGAGTTATTTACAAGCGGCATTTCTTCTGTAACATTCAAAGTGAATGACTTGGAAACTATAGTTCCGCTGCTGTCCTTGACATTTATCATGATGTCGTATTTTACTGCTGCACCCGGAGTAAATATACCGGTGCTTGCTGTACCATATTTTTCTCCGATCTTTGTCCATGTTGATGCAGTGGACTTCTTGTACATCAGAGCGTAATAATACGGTGCTTTTCCGCCTTGTGCTTTAGCTGTCAGAGTTACTGCCGTACCCTTGACAACGGTTTCAGCACTGACTGTTGAATTATTTGTCAGCGGAGCTTTTGCAGGTATAACAGTATAGGTGCTGTAATCGCAGTTGGTACATTCATCGTAAGGTTCCCAGCCGCTTTCTGTCGCAGTTGCTGCCTTGCCGTCATGATGTACAATGTTATGACCTGTTGCCGGAATTTCATGATATGTTGTATAATCGCAATTTTCGCAGGTATCGTATGCATCCCAGCCGACCTGCGTACATGAAGGTGCCTGAGCCTCATGGTGAATGAGTGTATGACCTGTTGCGGGAATAACAACCTTGGTTGAAAGACCGCATACAGTACATTCATCATATGCATCATGTCCTGAGTAAGTACAGATAGGTTCAACTGCATCATGGTGTACGAACTGATGTCCTGTTGCCGGAATTGCCTCGAAATTGGTATCACCGCACTTTGTACAGATTCTGTAAGAATTCCAGCCTTCCTCTGTGCAGGTAGGTTCTTTTGCGGTGTAGTATGTGTAGGTATGATCGCTGCCTGCTACCGTAAATGTTGACTGCTTGTCCGTATAACCGCATGAGCAGCTCTTGTAGTATGTTGCACCGTCTTCGCAGTTACCCTCTACAAAGTATTCCGCACCCTGTACCTTCTTGATGCAGGTATGAACAGGTGTAATATGTGTGAAGCGTGCATTTGTCTTTATGGTCTTAACTGCTTCTTCATCTGTTACCAGTGTTTCATCAAAGCCTGCTTCACCGGTGTATACCTGAATATTATGGGTCTTGTTTGAAATATCAAAATTCAGGCTTGAGTCGCAGAGTCCGCCGTTATAGAACGGATTGCCGTAGCCTGTCATATACAGCGGTTTATATTTATATTCGCCGTTGTAATAATAAATAGTGCTGTTTGTCGGGAGAGAAATACCATTTGCAATCTTATTGAAGGTAACTTTTCCAGTGCTCTTGAGATAGATATCTCCGTTATCACAGAACAGACCTCTTGAGGTTATAGAGCTTTCGTTGTAGCCTGAAATGTTCAGATTGCCGTTTCCGGTCAGTGTAAGGTCATGTTCAGCAAAAATAACGGTATTGCCCATTCCCTTTCCGCCGAGGGTCTTGATATTATTCTCGCCGATCAGGTTGATTGTCAGGTCATCGTGTGAAAGTATAACGCCGTCATAAGTTGCCATATATGAGCCTACAAATTTTTCTATGCTGACAGCTGTTCCTTTAGCTTCAAGATTAAGATTTTTCAGTGTCAGTATCTTATTTGAAGGATCGTACTGCCATCCGTCTCTTTCTAAATTACCGGTATTCAGATCGGTGACAGGAGTATAGCCTACCATTACGCCGTAATCTGTCGAAGCTGTTCTGAACTGCTTGTTGTAGACCATTCCGTCAACACCCTGTCTGTAATAGAGCGTATATTCGGTATCACTGTCAAGTCCGTCGATATAACCGCCTGCATAGAAATGCTGGTTATCAATGGAGATATAGATACCATCCGGAGAACCGTCAAACCATGCAAATACACGGTCTGTGCCTGCGGAGATATTGATATCTTTGGCAGAAGCGGTATGGACAGTGTAGGTTCTGTTGCCGCGTATCTGTGAGGTATAGAGACTGTTCCAGCCGGAACTATAACTTACGCTTGGTCCTTCTGAACAGTCTATGCTCCTGATGATGGTGCCGTCAAGCTCAGGAATCGAGAAATATTTGTAATAGTAGTAATTGTCTGATGCCTGCTCGCAGTCGCAGTAACGATTTACGGTATAGGCACTTGTGCCGTCCGGATTCAGGACATTGAAGGTAAGCTTGCAGGTGTCCACATCCGGCATATCTTCTTCTGTTTCGTAAATATTAATGCGAATAGTGCGAGTGTAAATTCTTGTATTACCTTTTCCATCGAAATCATACGATACATATCCGTAAAGGTTTGAACCGTTTTCCGGTGTTGCCTTTTTCGCAACAAGGTTGTTGGTTTCCTTTGAATAATCGTAATATTCGCTGGTTCCCTCCAACATCATGAATTCAAGGTTTTCGTCCTGAGAGTTTAACAGATCGTTAAGATTGATGGTCTGTCCGACTGCCATAACAATATTATCCGCATTGAAAACAGGAGGAGGATTGAAGTGTACATCCTGTGTTTCATGAACGTGGAGTCTGTCATATTGTGCTACGGATATATATTTGGTACTTGCGCTGAGTATCTCCAAATCATCTGTAACTTCGCCGTTGATAATGAATGTCATATCGGATTTCTTTTCCGGGAATCTGACGGACAGGTCGCTCGGGAGAGAAAGCTGTACATCTATTCCGGAATAGCCGCCGTTAATGAATACATCCGGCTTGTTGCTGCCGTAGCCATATGCGTTCCAGATGTCGTTATATCTTTCGGAATAGCCGGGGTATACCGTTACTTCAAGAAGATCTCCGGCATCGGTCAAAACCTCCACCTGATTCTTCCAGTAGGTTACGCTGTCGCCCTCGTTTACGTCTGTGGGATAGTTGATAATAACAGTATCGATCAGGTCGCTTCCGTCCTCGACATAAGCCGGGAAGGAATATCTTGCTTCGATCGTATTCTGACGGTCGCCCTTCCATACATTGTTATCATCGCCGTAAAGTGTACCGCTGACGGTATCGGTCGTGCCGTCATTGAGTGTAACAGTAAGATTATACGGAAGTTCAACAAAATGTTCATAAGAACCGTTTACCCAGTATTTATAATCGTCGGTATTGAATTCGTGTCCGCTCTTTTCCTGGAATACGACATGAGCGGTATAGCTGCGGTATTTTTCAGCCACTGCATTGGCAGGAAGTCTGTCGCCGTAACTGCCCTCTGTCCAGTAGACTTCCTTCACGGTGTAGTTTGCACCGTCAGGAACTTCCGCATCGAGGTCAAATTTTTCGCCGACAACCGGAGCATTTATGCCGTAAGCTGAAACATTCTGAATGGGATTTGCAAATACCAGTGTTTCCTTTGTGCCGTCGGGTTTGTTTACTGTAAAGGTCGTACGGCCTTCCTTTGTTCCGACAACAAGTTTACCGGTACTGTCAAGGGTAGCAACCTCTGGATCGGATGATGTAAAGCTGCCGCCCTCAGCCATGCTGTAGCCTGTACTTGCGTTTGCGGGTGTCACTTTAAGCTTGAACCCATCAAGATAATATGACATCATATCGCTTACATTGTGGAAAATTCCTTCATAGAAATAGGATTTTGCGTAATCTATGCTTATATCCTTTGCTTCTACTTCAAAATCCACCATTTGCTTATCGGTACGGAAGTATCTGCCCTTGTTGGTATAGATATCCGCATAGAATACCATATCTTCTCTTGCTCTGCCATAGGCAGGAGTGGAATTATAGAAATCTTTCGGATATGTAACCGATTTTACGGATGAAGCATTTGTAACGCTGAGATTTTCAAATTCAACGGTGTGTCCGCCGCCGTTGGTATAGAAATTAACCTCTGTTACCTTTTCGTCAGGATCAAGGTTCTTGATTTCTGTCAGTTTGATTGTGACAGGATTCTCGTATGTAGCATAGCTGCCGCTGTGAGTTGCGGAAATAGTTGCACTGAGCGGTTTTGTTACATAAGGAACAGTCACCTTGTGAGAATAGAATACCTGAACGTGGTCAAAATTTCTGAGCCAGAAATTATTGACAGCAGTTACCTTACAATAAATGGTCTTGCCTTCGCAGGACTCAGGAATATAGCAAGAGTCTGTTCCGGTAGCCATTGTCTTGTTATTGGACGGTGACAACGAATAATTGGTATTTTTTGTCAGTGTGCTGTTCAGTGTATCGCTTTCGGTATAAGCGTGGAGCATTTCCGTTGTCCACTTTTTGGTATCTGCCGGCAGACCGTTTTCTTCATAAGTATTTGCATTGGGGTCATTTGGGTTGACGGTATTGACATATTTGTAGCCGTCAATACCCGGCAGCATCTTGGTAAAGGTATGATTTCTCAGACCATTAAGATCTGCAGTAAATGTATCTGTTTTTGTGGTATAGATATTGTCCGTACCTGCTATAAGGATATCGTCTCCGTTGGGATTTACCTCGTACCACTGATAGTATACGTCAAAGATCTTTCTCTTCTGATAGTCGATAAGACCTGCCTGACCGTTAACAATCTGTACGGAAGCTGTTGAACCGGCTTTCGGCTCGTTTATCCACTGTACGGGAGTATAATCCTCTACCTTCTGTTTGTCTTCTATTTTGTACTCGTCAGTGTCATAGCACATGAATACGATACTGCTCTGGCAACTTGCGGTATCAAGGGTAATATCAGTGAAATCGATACTCATATATTCATCTACGTTCATGACAACACGGTACATTTCGCCAGCCTTGTAATCAATTCCGAGTTCATTGAGCGGCAGACGGCATTTGAGAGCCTTATCGCTTTCAGCACCGTAGCGAACAGTTACTACCGGCTGATCAACGCCGTATACATTTGTAATGTTCTGCCTTGTAAGGGGATCGACACGGTAAACCTTGTAGGTGATCCACTTTATATTGTTGCGGTAATTGTATGTATAGGAACTATATTCCGTGCTTCCGGAAACGAATTTCTTTTCGACATTTTTCCAGTCCTTGTCGGAGAGATTTTTCTGCCAATACGTATAGTACACAGTATTGCCATTAGAATTAACAGCACCGAAAGCATAGCTGCCGCCGTCAATAATACTTTCGATCTTTCTTCCTCTGGTATCTACCGGAGTATTATAATACCATACCTCTGAGGCATCAAGATTCTGACCGAATACATCTGTATTGGTAAGATATGGGATTACGTAATATTTCTCACTGTATTTCGGGTCGTTTATCGGATATGTGAAGAATTTCTCGTCAGAAGAGAACACACCTCTGTCATTTTCATCAGAATCCGACCAGAACTGGGATACATCATCATAGCTTGCTGTGTCCTGTCCGCCGTATCTTGTTTGGAGCGAGAATGAATAGGTTGAATTGCTTCCGGGTTCATTTGGATAAACAGAAAGATAGCGGTTATTACGCAGTTCCTCATCCGTACAGAATAGACGGTAGTGGAATATACTCTTGTCGCCGGCATCCTTGTTGTCATCCATAAGAACGAGAGCACCATCGCCGTAGCTGTCTACAAGCTGGATACGTCCATCCTTGATAAGATCCTCATTGTAGGACTCAACGCCAAGGTTAACGCCGCCCGAAGAACCGGGGAATACTGTCATCTGGTCACTGTTGTGATCGTTTGCGCCTTCTTTGGAGTCTTTGTTAAGACCTACCATTATACCCTCGTAGTAACAGCGGAATGTACCGCCTCTTACACGGATATTTTCAGTGCTTACGGGAACCTTGACCGGCTTGCCGTTTTCATATACGACATTTCCCTGTACATCAGTCTTGTTGACCATTGAAAGCACCTCAAGACCGTTGGTTTCATCCGTTCTCATCTTTGCAGTATGTTCGGTAACCTGTCCGTCTGTGCCTTCAACATACTGTGTTACAGTCTGGAGGGAATTGTTGTATTTTACAATATTGAAGATATTTGCTCCGCATCGTCCCTCGAAAAGACCATCATAGATGTAAACTTTACTCTTCTGGGTTGCTTCCACAACAGCGTTTCTTATATTCGGAGTCATGCCGTAGCCTATATATTTACCGCCGTAGGATACGAATGTACCGCCGTTGCCGACATTTACAACCGTTCCCAGGAAGGACTGTACAACGATGGAATTCTCATTTGTCTCGAAGCAGGCTTTGATGCTCTTTGCAAGAGAGAAAGCCGAGCTTACCATCGCACCTATCTTATCCTTGTTTGTAGCGGCATCGGTTATTGCGTTTTCTGCGGCTGCTATCTTGGAATTGCCATCATACTGAGCCGAGCCGTTTTTGTTGGATTCATTCTTTTTGCTCTTGTCCTTGTCACCTTGCTTTTCAGCAACGGTCTTGTTTCTTGCAGCATCACTGCTGTCCTTGCCGTCGGGAGTTTCTTTCTTTTCTTCGGGCTTTGCATCAGAACCGTCTTTTTTCTTGGTCTGAGCAGCATCCTGAGTTTTTGCGTCAGCATCGCCGTCGGCATTTCCGGCTTTCTTGATAGCCTCAAGTGCCTGATTTGCATTGAATACGGCATCCTCATATGCACCGGTAGCAGCATTTATGCCCGTGGCATAGCCTGCAATGTCGGTAGCAAGTGCAACCGCATCACCGACAACTGTTTCGATCTTTGAGAAAAGATCGTCATCGGACTGTGCCTTGCTTCGGCCTGCCTGGTATGTACCGCCGTAAATAACGAGGTTTCCGTCCGGAACATTGAAAATATCACGGGTAGTGTAGCGTTTTATTCTGTGTTTATAGGGGTTAATCATATATGCATTGATATAGATATTACCTGTTTGCTGAGCGGATGAGTCGATTATAGTCAGTGTCGCACCGTTTTCGATACTGAACATAACAGTCTGGAAATCAATTGAATTATTTGACTGATAATACTCCTCGGACCAGTCGTCCGTATTATCGACCTTGTTGCGTTTGTCAAAAAGACGGATAGTTTTACCGTTAAGATCAAGAACCTTATCCGACTTTATAACGATAGTTTCATAGTCTGTATGACCGCAGGTCGTTTTTAGATCGTTAGCGACAACTACATATTTATCATCTGGATTGGTCGACTGCAAAAGTCCTCTAAAATCTCCGCCTTTAGGACCATAGGATGTGGCGTGTTTCCATTTTATTGTGCCGCTGTCTTTGTCGTCAATTTCTTTAAACTGTAAATTTTTGTTATTGTTAAGAACTATCTTCGGGTCGGTGTAAGGATAATTGAAATCCATGTCAATATCCGTATAGTCTGACACATCAACATTAGCTTCAGGAAGATTATCCTCTGTGGGAGCTGCTGAAACTGTCATCAGACCAGCCGGAATCATACCTGTAACCATAACACCTGCCAAAAGTAAGCTTAACAGCGATCTTGATTTCTTTTTAATTTTCACAAATATCACCTCTTTGAAAATATTTTCATGTTTTCATCATAAGTGCTGTCGATTTTTTAGTTACGGGCTTGCTCTGGGTTCGGCATATAATATCATTGGATTCATCTCCTTTAAATCTGTTTTCATCATACGGAACTTTGTGAACAGCAAGAACATCTATCTGCATTTCTTTTTCTACATCAAACCTTGCTTCTTTTGAACTTTCCTCTTTTGTGCTTTCCTCTACAGAAGTCTCGGAAGATGTATCATTGTTTTTTTCATCTTTTTCGATACTGCTTTCCGCAACAGAATTTTGTGAAGATGTACTGTTATTTGTTTCGGATTTTGACGAAGACTGACCGCATCCGTCAGCAGTAGTAACCAAAGCGGCGGCAATAAGGACTGTAATGCATCTTTTAGACATAGCAAAAAATTTCACAATTACCTCCTGAAAAAAATTGTTGAACATTTGTTTTAGTAGGACATTAATTCCTGCCGCTATTTATAGCATTAATGTCAACTCAAAGGCTTTACTTTGCGAATAGAAATCAGGTGAATGAATAAAATTGTCATGGAGCAAAAATATTTCCTTGTATAGTTCTGGATATTTCCACTCTGACAGGTCTTTCACTGTAGTCTGCGGGATGCATGAATACACTCTGAACAAGTCCGACCCCGAAATACAGACAAGCCGCCGAAGAACCTCCTGAACTGAAAAATGGCAGTGTTATTCCTACAACAGGCAACAGCCCCAACACCATTCCAAGATTTATTGTTATCTGTGTTATGAGCAGGGCAAAAAAACCTGTACATATGCATTTACCGAGAGGATCGCAAGCTTCTCTTGAAATTCTGAGAACTTTGAACATCATTATGACAAACAACAACAAAACAGCTGCACAGCCAATAAAACCAAGTTCTTCGCCGGCTACAGTGAAAATGAAGTCGTTTTCCTGATAAGGAACCATCTCTTTTTCGACACGAGGACCATTGAAAATCCCCTTTCCGAACAATCCGCCCGATGCAATTGAAATTCTACCCTGATATTGCTGCCAGCCATATGTGCGCATCATTTCCTCATCATTGCTGAAAAGTACTATAATGCGGTTTTTCTGGTCCTCGTTCATCATCTTTGTCCACACAAACGGTAGAGCAGAAATTATACCGATGATAAAAATAATAAAGTATCTCAGCTGAACTCCTGAAGCAAATGTCATTATAAGAAACATACAACCGAAAACAAGGGCAGCACCGTCATCACCCTGCATATGTATCAATCCTACCGGTACAGCAACATGAATAACAAGTGTAAGCACTCCAACAAAGGTATGAAGACTGCCACGTTCGATAAGATACGCAAGATGTCTTGAAAATGTTATTATGAAACAGATTTTCGTAAGTTCCGATGGCTGGAAAGTAATGTCTCCGGGCAGACGTATCCATCCGACATCATCAGTTCCCGTTACCTGTATACCGATGAAGAATACAGCAATTGTCAGTGCAAGCGCTACACCGCCGATAAGCCACCAGCATTTCGCAATGAAATTGTAATCCGTCAGAGAAATTATAACAGCACCAATATATCCGATTATTATTGCAAAAACCTGTGTACGAAGAAAATCCACATCTCCGCTGCGCTGCTGACTCGCAATAAGTATGCAGCCATAGACAGATGCTGTAATAGTGAGCAGCCAGAAAGTTTTGTCTGTTCTTTTGAAATAATCAACTATACTTGAAAATATTCTTTCTATAAAATATCACCCCTTTTGTTTCTAATAATGCATATTATATCATCAATTTCCGGACAGTTCAAGAAAAAACGGCAGTATTCTGAGGTTTTACAGTAATCGACAAAACATTCTCACCATATAGTAATACAAAACCGCAAAATTGCATATAAATGCTTGAAAAGGCGGTGTTTTCTTATGTATCTTATATTCGGAAAAAAAACATTGGCTGCTGTACTGTCTGCGGCGGTCATACTTACAGCGGCAGTTGTAACAAGTCATAGCATAACAGATAATGCTTCTATAAGCACAGCGGCACAGGCAAATTGGGGGCTAAGTTTTCAAAAAGAAGGTGAAGCACCTGTTGGAAATGTTTCTTCCGAAAAACTGAAAGAGTACGGCGCTTACTATGTTGGCAAAACATCCGAAAAGAAGATATATCTCACATTCGATGCAGGATACGAAAACGGTTACACATCACATATACTTGATGTTCTGAAAAAACATAAAGTAAAAGCAACATTTTTTCTTGTAGGAAATTTCATAGAAACATCTCCTGAACTTGTAAAAAGAATGGTACAAGAGGGTCATACAGTCGGAAACCACACCTATACACATCCTGATATGTCTCAAATAGCGGATAAGGAATCTTTCTCTGCCGAACTTACAAAACTTGAATCCCTGTATCAAAAGACAACAGGCAAAAGTATGAAAAAATTCTACCGTCCGCCTCAAGGAAAGTACAGCGAAGAAAATCTGAAAATGGCAAATGAAATGGGATATACAACTGTGTTCTGGAGTCTTGCGTATGTGGACTGGTATAACGATAACCAACCGACAGAACAAGAAGCCATGAAAAAATTGCTGCCAAGAATTCACAACGGTGCAATAGTATTGCTTCACAGCACTTCAAAGACCAATTCAGAGATACTTGACCATCTGCTGACCGAGTGGGAAAATGCCGGATATACTTTCGGGGAAATTGGTGAACTTGCACAAATATGAATTCAGCATTTTGTCTGATAAAATCCCAAAAATCTTGATGTTGTACCAAAATATGCCTAATTTTATTTGCGAGGTATTGACGAACGCAAAGATAAATTTTATAATTACTTTATAGGCGTATAAACGCCTTGACTTCTAAAACAAGTGATTGGAGGAATATTCGATGATTTGTAAAAAGTGTTCGACGGAACTAAGAGAGGGCGCAAAGTTTTGTCCTTCATGTGGCTCAAAAGTTGATGACGAACCGGTTTCCGCCGTAATCAGTATACAAAAGTGTCCTTCATGCGGAACAGGATTGAAAGCCGGTGCAAAGTTCTGTCCTTCGTGCGGAACTGTTGTTTCAGAGGCTGCACCAACAGTTGATAGCTCTGTTCCAACTATAAACAGCCCCGTACCGACAATAGACAGCCCAATACCAACAGCAGATACTCAAGCACCGACAACAGATGGCGGCAATAAGTGTCCTTCATGCGGTAAAGAACTGAAAGCCGGCGCGAAATTTTGTCCCGGCTGCGGAACAGCTATTTCAGCAGCTGCACCAACTGTTGACAGTTCCGCTCCATCTATAGACAGTCCCGTACCAACAATAGACAGCCCGATACCAACAGCAGATACACAAGCACCGACAACAGACGGCGGCAATAAGTGTCCTTCCTGCGGTAAAGAACTGAAAGCCGGCGCAAAATTTTGTCCCGGCTGCGGAACAGCTATTTCAGCAGCTGCACCAACTGTTGACAGTTCCGTTCCATCTATAGACAGCCCCGTACCGACAATAGACAGCCCGATACCAACAGC
>CACXGC010000007.1 GCA_902767155.1 uncultured Ruminococcus sp.
CTAAAGAAATGACCACTCCAAGAACTATCAGCACAATTACTCCTATCACAGGATAGTATTTTTCAGAATTTTCCAATGAGTTATCTGATGTTATAACCGAATATTCGATATTACTGCTTTGTTCAGAAGATTTCCCTGCTTTACTTTTGGAAACAGAACTTGTTCCTTTTTCCAAACTTTCTTCCGCTCTTTTTGGCAAATCACGCAGACTTTCCTGAACCTCCGATCTGCTCTCGGAAATATATTTGCTGCTCTCATCACTCGTTTTTTCTACGCTGTTGTTACCATCAAGGTGAATTTCAATTAACGATGATTTTCCTACAGTCAGAGGCTCATTTTCTTTTGAACGTGCATGAATTGTTTCTGCACAAAACTCAAAATCTGTATATTCTTTATTTTTGGGAATAAATTTCAGTATGATATTTCTTTTCACAATACCAATTTTTGTCATATATATTATTTTCACAGAATCTTTGTCATCGTAATATTTCAAAAATTCGTCATCATTTCTATCCTCCAACGAAACAGAAGAAAGTTTTAATCTCGCATCATCGTAACTAACGCAACAAAATACAGCTCCAATACTGACATCTGACGAAAAATTCAAAGAAACACAAAAAGACTTCCCCGTTTTCAATTCCGAATCCGTACTGAGTGAATAGTCGAAAGTACCCTCAGAATTCGCAGTTATCGAAACAGCGAAAAACAAAATATAAAATACCAGAACAAACGAAAAACACTTTTTCAAAGAAATCCACCAACTTAAACTTCTTTCCATTAACCCAATAATAACACACAATACATGATCTTGCAAGACATAGAAAATTATGATTTGAAAAAATAAAAAAATTTCAAAAAAGTATTGACAACTGACTCTGTATATGTTACAATACAGTCACGCTGAAAAGCGGAAGAACTTTTATATTAAAGTGAATGAATTTATTTAACTGATTCGTCAGGGGATAAGTGCATCCATTTTAATATAAAAGTTCTTTTTTTGTACCTTGAAAACTGAATATCAGGTAAGAATATAAGACAAAACCGCCATCCATTCTGCGGATAGTGTGCATTCTGCGCGCCCACAGATGAAATGATACATAGTGTCGGCGAAATGGCGGAAAAACATATCAAAATTTGCCGGAACGATGTATACAGCAATAAGGATTGATTTATGATTATCTTTATAACACTTCATAAAAGTGTTGCTTTTCAAATAGCATTTCTTACTCCCCCGCACTAAAATTTAATATTTGAATATCTGCATCGTGAAAGCAATTACATGAAAAAAGCCTGTCGGAAAGATGTATGCAGCAATACCTTTTTTGATGATTTTCAAATATGTCTAACACAGACATAACCACACGGTATTTTCTATTGGCACGAAAATTGAATATTTCTGCATCTTGAAAACAGGCTTTTTAATTACTCACAGAAAAAACTTTAACAAAAAAACAAGGAGGTCTCTGTCTATGCTTAAAGAACTTAAAAAGGAATCCAATTTGACTCTTACACAAAATGGTGCTGTTGCCTATCGCTCTTCTGAAAACAATTGTCTTGATCTTTTTGCTTTTGCCGGAGCTTTAAGAAAAGCACCGCCAAAAAGGATAGCTCGTTTGTTTGCCAGAGCATATGCCGAGAATCCTGATATGGCAATGAAAATACTTTTTTACGCCAGAGATATTAAGGAAGGACTTGGCGAAAGACAGTTTTTCAGATACGCTATACGCTATGCAGCGCTGAAACATCCTGAAAGTGTCATCAAAAATATTCCTTATATATCCGAATATGGTCGCTTTGATGACCTTGTATGGCTGATCGACACACCATGCGAAAAAGCTTTTGCCGAATACATAAGCCAACAACTTGATAAAGATATTGCAGATATGAATGACAGCAAACCTGTTTCTCTGCTTGCCAAATGGCTTCCGTCTGTAAATGCATCAAACCCTTTCGTCATAAAAAGAGCTGAATATATTTGCAAACTTTTGGGTATGTCACAAAAGAAATACAGAAAAATGCTTTCTGCTTTGAGAACGTACATTGATATTCTTGAAAAAAGACTTTGCAAGAAGGATTACACTTTCGAGTATGAAAAAATCCCTTCAAAAGCTCTGTACACATACAGAAAAGCTTTTTTCAGAAATGATACCGACCGCTATACGAAATTTATAGAGGATGTTAATTCAGGCAAAACAGAAATGAAAACATCTTCCCTGTACCCTTACGATATTGTCCGCAGTTGCGGCAACGGTATATTGTCTGATGAAGAAATAAAAATTCTTGACACAACATGGAAATCGCTTACATCATTTGACAACGGGAAAAATGCAATTGCTGTTATAGACGGTTCCGGATCAATGTATTGGGGTTATGACAATGAAATCAGACCAACTGATATTGCTATATCTCTTGGAATTTATTTTGCAGAACATAGCAAAGGCGAATTTGCCGGACACTTTATTACATTTTCAGAAACACCACGTCTTATAGAAATCAAAGGAAAAAACATTTACGAAAAAGTTGAATACTGCCGCAGTTATGACGAAGTAGCTAATACAGATATTATGGCAGTTTTCAAGCTGATTCTGAAAACCGCTGTTGATAATAAACTTCCTCAGGAAGAATTGCCGGAAATAATATACATTATATCTGACATGGAATTCGATATGCAGTATAACAGCAAAAAAACTACTTTTGAATATGCCAAAAAATTATTTGAAAAATCCGGTTATCGTCTCCCTGCAATAGTATTCTGGAATGTAAACAGCAAAACCGAACAGCTTCCCGCAAAAAAAGATGACACCGGAGCAATACTTGTTTCAGGCGCAAGTCCGTCTATATTCAAACAGGTTATAGACAATGAACTCGACCCTATAAACTTCATGTATTCCGTGATAAACTCCGAAAGATACAACAAAATCTCCGCATAAAACATACGGTACAGCAAATTCTTTGTGGTTTGCTGTACCGTTTCTTCATATTATGAATCAATCGTATTATCAAGCGGTTTCTTTGTTTCCGATTTCTCCAAAAATTTTTTGTATGTCAGGCCTATTCCGAAAGCTCCAAGCGGTGCTGTCAGCAGAATCGCAATAACTGATACTGTCAGAACTATCTCACCACAAGGTAATCCCATAGCAAGCGGAAGTCCACCAATTGCTGCCTGAACAGTAGCCTTTGGTGTGTAGGCTATCATACAGAAAAGTCTCTCTTTTACATTCAGCTTTGTAAACATCAGACATATAAATACTCCGCACATTCTGAAAACAAGCACACCCAAAAGCAAAATTACAGATGCAATTCCTGCATTCATTGCACTGTCTACAACAACAGATGCACCCACAAGAACAAACAGAAATATTTCTGCAACTTTCCACAATGAATTGAATTTTCCGGAAAGTACAACTGCAATACTGTCCGATTTTCTTTTTATGCCTATTCCTGCAAACATAATTGCAACAAGTGCTGCAAACGGAATTATTTCGTAAAATGCATCTTCTGCCCAATTCATCAAAAACGCCAGTGACAACAGTATCATGACCTGAAAAACACCGTCAGCTTTTATTTTTCCGAAAACAAATGCAAATGCAAGTCCTGCAAGCAACCCGATTACAGCACCCGAAATTATAGAAAGCGGTATACTGACAAGACTCAATGCGGAAAAATTTTGTCCTTGTGCCAAAGCCGTGAAAGTAGTAAACAGAACTATCACAAATACGTCATCTACTGATGCACCCGCAAGTATCATCTGCGGTATACCTTTTTTTGTTCCATATCCTTCATCAATGAGTTTTATCATTCTCGGCACAATAACAGCCGGAGACACTGCCCCTACAACAGCACCCATTATTGCAGCTTCAAGCAAAGATACTCCAAGAAGTGCCGGCGCAAGCAATACCATGCCGATTATTTCAAAACAAGCCGGAACAAAACACATCATTAATGCCGGTCTGCCTACTTTTTTCAAATCGGAAAGATTTAGTTTCAACCCTGCTCTTATCAATATTATTATCAAAGCTATTCTTCGTATATCAGAGGATATTCCAAGCATACTGCCGTCTATAAGATTCAAGGCATACGGACCTATTATAATTCCCCCGATAATCATCCCGAAAAGAGCCGGAAAACGAATCTTCCGGCATATCCATCCGAAAAATGATCCTACAGCAAATATAAGTGCTATACTAAGTAACATACAACGCTCCGTTTCCGCAACAAAAGTCAGTAACTTCTGCGTAAAAACTTACACATAAGTCCTCAGCCAAATTTGTCTTAAAATTCTGTGTCAGAAATTTCTTTGAGCAATTCCGGCAGCTCACAAAACTGATGAAGTTCCGTCACAGTATTATCTATTTTTCCGAACCCGTATGCGGCATGAATAAAGTCAAATCCGGCTTTCATTGTTGCGTCATAATCTCCCTGAATATCGCCTATATAAAAAGCTCTTTCAAGGTTGTTTCTTTCTGCGAGCAATTTGATGTTATCTCCCTTATCTTTGAGATTATTCCCGTAACATTCGATATCATCAAAGTACTTCCAAAATCCGAAATGGTCAAGAAAAGCTTCGATATATCCCTTCTGACAATTGCTGACAATGTAAAGAAAATATTTTTCTTTCAGCTTGATAAGTGTATTTTCCAGCTCAGGATACAAAACTCCGCCATTTATGCGAAGATATTCGTTTTCGTACTCACAGCACATATCAAGAAGGCTCATTCTCTCATCTTTCGGCAGGTCGGCGAATATTATATCCGCTATTCTGTCCATAGTCAGTCCCATGACGTTCATGATATCCTGCTTTGTAATATCAGGTCTGTTATAACCCGACTTTTTCAACTTTTCTGTCCATGATGCCGCCACATTTTCCGAAGAATCCCAAAGTGTGCCGTCCATATCAAAAATCAGACCTGTTTTCATCAGCTTTCAACCATCCTGTTGTAAATATTGTTCAATTGTGCTCTGTCGTGGCTTATCTCACTCAGAATAGTAATTCTTCCTTTACGCACACTGCGGGCTTTGTACCACATATCAGCAAACATATCTTCTGTGATACCGTATGTTTTCGGATTGAAATCGAGTCCGTATGTGTGGAAAAAGTTTATCAGACCTTCAGGTGTCTGTCCCTGAAAAATGCAGGCCGGTATGCTTCCCATTGCTACTGCCAGACCGTGAGATATCTTTATCTGCGGATAATATTCTTCTATCGCATGAGCAAAAAGGTGTTCGCTGCCGCTGCACGGTCTTGAAGAACCGGCAATTTCCATTGCAAGACCGCCCATAACAAGTGCTCTTGAAAGTATGCGGATGAAAACACGGCTTTTCAGATTTTTTTCGTCACAGTGGTAAACAGAATCGTAGCTCATTCTTGCAAGCGCATATGCAAAATCTTCTACATTTTCCGAAGTTTTTGATGCTGAAAGTTTCCAGTCAAAAAGTGCTGTATGTTTTGCGATAGTATCACCTATTCCTGATAAGGTCTGACCTATCGGAGCATTTGTTATCATATTTGTATCAACGATTATAGCTGTCGGAATTTTACAGGCAATGGTTTTACGTGCTTTTCCCTCTGTCTCAAGCACCGAAAACGGTGATGCAAGCGAATCATTGCTCAACGAAGTCGGCATACAGATATAAACAGCCTTGCTTACATGAGCCGCATATTTTGCAGTATCAAGTACTCGTCCGCCGCCTATTCCTATGATAACTTTTATATCTTCTATGCAAACTTTTTTCGCAATCGCAACAGCTTCATCAAAACTTGCGTCATTCATTGCAAATATTTCAGCATTTCCAAAATCACTGCTGATATCCGTTATTTTCTCCTTGTAGAGATCAATCAGAAACTGCTCTGATATGACAATCGTTTTCTGACCGATAATTTCAGGTATATAGCGCTTTATTATCTCATCAGAATGAAAAAAAGCATCTTCCTCAACTGCAAGACATATCGGAAGATTGAATCTTGTGTGCTGGTTCATAAAAAAGTCTCCCCTCAAATAAAATTGCATCACCTGTATTATAACACAATTATCAATCTCATGGTAGCATTTTTTGTGAATAAAATTCCGGAATTGAACAAAAATTTGTTGAGATTGAAAAAATAGTGTGCTATAATACAACAAAGGGGGCTTTTACTATGAGCTTTTACATTACCGGTGATACTCACGGAAGTTTTGGACGAATCTTCTCTTTCTGTGAAAAAAACAACACCACCAAAGACGATGTTATTATAATTTTAGGCGATGCAGGAATAAATTACTACCTTTTTGGAATGGATGAAAATTTAAAATCAGAGCTTCATGCAATGCCGATTACATTTTTTTGTATTCACGGTAATCATGAAGAGCGTCCGTTTAACATTCCGTCTTATGAAGAACAAATCTGGCATGGTGCAACAGTTTATGTCGAACCAAGATATCCTAACATTATTTTCGCCAAAGATGGTGAAATATATGATTTTGAAGGTCAGAAATATATCGCAATTGGCGGTGCTTATTCCGTTGACAAGTATATTCGCCTGATGCGCGGTTATCCATGGTTTGAGTCTGAACAGCCCGATGACAAAATAAAAGCTTATGTCGAAAGTCAGCTTGAAAAAGTTAACTGGACTGTAGACGGAGTATTTTCTCACACTGTACCGATTGATTATGAACCAACATGGGCTTTCCTTTCCGGAATCGACCAGAGCAGAATAGATAAAACTACTGAAATATGGCTCGGCAAAATCGAGAAAAAATTAAAATACAAAAGATGGTTCGCAGGACATTTTCATGTTGACAGTCAGGAAGGACCTATCACTATCATGTTTAAAAAAATAGAAAGACTCATAGGCTAACACATTTTTCAAAGAAAGGAAATAAATTTTTATGGACTTGGTAAAAATCAGCAAAAAATTATCTTTTTTGCTTCGTCACTCTACCGACCCTTTATATATTAGTCTTGACGGTGGCTGGGCAGATGTCAACAAAATCATAAAAGAGCTTCAAAAAAAATACAGCGAAATAGATATGAGTATCATAGAACAAATCGTAGCCGAAGATGAAAAGGGCAGATATTCTTTCAACGATGACCATACAAAAATTCGTGCAAATCAGGGGCACTCCATACCGAATGTCGTAATAAAAATGGAACAGCCTGAACCGCCGGAAATTCTCTATCACGGTACAGCAACACGCTTTATTTCTCAAATAATGGAAAACGGTCTCAAACCGATGTCACGACAGTATGTACACATATCTTCGGATTATGAAACCGCTGTCCAAGTGGGCAAAAGACACGGAAAACCTGTTATTCTGACAATACGTGCAAAAGACTTTGTTGCTGACGGAAATAAACTTTATCGTTCTTCTAATGGTGTATGGCTTGCCGAATTTGTGCCGACCAAATATTTCACAGTTGAATATACCTGATTCCTATGTAAAAAAAGAGGGGCTGACTTTTTTTGTCTGCCCCCTCTTTTCTATTGTACAAGTCCGTATTTTAGTTTTACCCTCTCGATTTTTTTCAGAACAGGCTCTGCACCAAAATAAAGAAATATTGCTGTAGATAAGGCATGGACAGTGTCAAGCGGTAATCCTGTGGCAAACAACATCAGAACATTGTCAAAAGTAGGTTCTATATGTGATAAAATCATCGCCGCCGGATTCATAATACCTCCATATATCAGCAATGCCGAAAGAAATCCGAAAATGCAAAACGTCAGTTTATTTCTCGGCAAAATATTCCTCCCGAAAAGTATTCCTGCCAAAAAACCTATAATTCCCATGCTGAACATCTGCCAAGGTGTCCATGGACCTTGCCCGAAAATTATGTTTGATACCAACATTGACATTGAACCAATCATAAATCCCGATTCTGCGCCCAATGCCGCACCTGCTATTATAATAACAGCAGTAATCGGTTTGAACTGAGGAAGCATATAAAATGCTGCCCTTGCCGTTACCGCCATTGCACACATGACAGAAATAATAACCAACTCTCTTGTGCGTATGTGCTTATTTTCAAACATCGCAAAGAATGGAACAGTACATTCAAGCATTATCAGCAGTGATATGAAAATGTACTTCGCATCTCCTAAGTATTTCACGCCGACAAAAATAGTAAACGGTATTGCCGCAATTATCAGAATAACAGATACTACTGTCAATCTTGCCGGTTTTTGTATTCGCTTTATCATCAGACTTTCGTTCCTGCCGCTTTTTATTCCGTAAAAAATAAGCAGTCCGGCACTTATAAGCATTACAGCATAATCCGCTGCCATATTACTCATATAATTCCGTATTCCGAAAAGATCAATGACAGCCGCAGCAGATAATAAAAATAACACTGATGTGAATATGTGAAAAATACTTTTCAAGCTCAGCTTTTTCTTATTTTGCGGCACTGAGGTACTTTTATCAGTTACAGGTACAATATAATCTGGCGGTTTCCTTTTTATTTCGGGAATACTGAGTGCTTTCTTTATATCGCTTGATGTAACAGCATTTTCTATTATTTTCGCAGACATTCGCCTTGCTGCCGTAGTAAAAAATACATTCGTTGAGAAAAAAGATTCCGGTGTATCCGTACCTATCAGTTCGCCGTCAAAAAATAATGCGCACTTGTCGGAATATTCTGCACAGAAATCTGTATCGTGACTCACAAGTATCACACATACGCCACTTTCTTTCAGCACTCTTAGAATCTCGCCTATTTCGGATTTTGCTTTTACATCCATTCCCTTTACAGGCTCATCAAGAAGTAAAACAGACGGCTGCATAAGTAATATTTTTGCAATTGCTGCTTTTTGCTGTTCACCGCCTGAAAGGTCGTAAGGATGTCTGTCACGCATTTCTTCAAGTCCGCACAATCTCATAATCTTATCGACCTGAGCTTTTTGTTCAGGAGTTTTTTCTTTTGTGCCGAAAATTTCATACAAATCATTCTCAAGCGTATCTTTCAAAAATACTGTCTTTGGATCCTGAGTAAGAAAACCTATTCTGCTGCCGTCAGTTTTTATACTCCCGCTGTACGGCTTTATTATTCCGGCAATTGTATGCAGCAATGTAGTTTTACCGCTGCCATTTGCGCCCAAAATCGAAAGTATTTCCCCATGCCATGCTTTCAGTGAAGTTCCTTTCAGCACGTCATTCCCCAGCCTCTCATATCTGTAAAAAACATTTTTCACACTGACCGCCGGAACATCTGATTTATCATGACCGCTGTACGAATGAATTACAGGCAGGAGTAACTTATCTTTGCAGTAACCGGATAGCCACCTTCTCCCCGACTCTACAGTCAAAGGGAGTCTATCCGCTTGTTTTTCACAGCATGAATAAATTTTCGCCGAAACCGGCATTGACTCAATAAGCACATTGTTTTTTTCGCAAAGAAAAATCGCTGTTTTTTTCGGCTCAGCATCAGAAATGACTTTCCCGTCCTCCATTATTATTATCCTGTCACTAAGCGTACAAACATCTTCCAAAGTATGCTCACACAAAATAACGGTTGTTCCGAACCTTTCACGTATATTACTGAGAAGTCTTATAAATTCTTCCGCCGAAATCGGGTCAAGCTGTGCCGTAGGTTCATCCAGTATCAGAACAGACGGTTCCATAATCATAACGCTTGCAAGATTCAGTATTTGTTTTTGTCCTCCAGAAAGTTCGCTTATCTTCTTATGAACATCCAAATCGAAAAAAGACGCTATTTCCGCTGTTCTTCTTTTTATAACTTCCTGCGGTACTCCGAGATTTTCCAATCCGAAAGCTAACTCATGCCATACTTTATCTGTAACACTCTGATTGTCGGGTGACTGCATTACAAAGCCTATTTCTCTCGCCTGTGTAAGTTCGTCTGTTTCGTCAAGCGGTCTACCCTTATATTTTACTATGCCGTCAGTCTTTCCATAAGGACGAAGCGCTGTTTTCAGATGCCTGAGCAATGTGCTTTTACCACTTCCTGATAATCCGCCGAACACCAAAAACTCGCCTTCATTTACGGAAAAGCTGATTTTTTCAAGAACTCTTTTCTGCTGTTCGGGATAGGAAAAACTTAGATTTTCGACCGAATAGATTTCCATTTAATTTCCTCCAGAATGTTTACAATAAGCGGTGCTGTACACAACAAAGCGAATACTGCATACGCTGCCATCGTGACAATTCCCTGACTGTCCAGTAAAAAGTACGGATAATAACTGTATTCCAAAGCACCACAGAAAACTGCCGCTATGATTACCAAATCGCAAACAACTGTTATTGCTACCATAAATCCATCACGAGGCAAAAATCTGTACAGCGTGTATGCTGTGCGCTTTTGCAGTCCGTAACCTCTGCTTTTCATAGAATCTGCTGTATCAATAGAATTTTCAAGCGACCACTGTATCATAACCGAAAATATTCTGACAGCACTTTTTATTCGCCGTATAAGCGAATTTTCGCCGGAATAACAGTCAAAAATCTTTTGTACTTCGCTGACAGAATTCATCTTTGTTTTGAATTTTTCTATAAATCCTAAAGTCATGGATATCAACAACGCCGGTTTGGGCATTATTCTTCCGAAAAGGCATATTATCTTGTCTGATGTGAAATTCCTGTTGAAAGAATAGAACCACTTGAGCGTACAGGATATCATAACAGCCGCCGCTATACCAAAATAAACTGACTCAAGTGTGAGAGGATTTCCGTCCGGAAAATATGTTATTGCCGTCATGCCGTTATGACTTATGAGCGGATTTATGATTATTATCATCGCAGAAGTTACCGCCGTGAATTTCAGATTCCTTAGTAAGGCACAAATTCCGCCATCGCATAATATCCACAGCACCGATGCAATAAAAGAAATACCTGTTATGACCGGATGCATGACAAACATTGTAACAGATATTACTGATACAAAAAAAAGAAGCTGCGCCGCCGGATGAAACATTTTAAAACCCGTTTCCATTTTTCTCTCCTATGATTCAGTTACCGCTGAAATGATTTCCGATATCATCGCCCATATTGCAGGTATACAGAAACGCCAGTTTGTCTCCGGACGATACTTTTACATCTGAACAGCCTACACTTGGGAATTCTCCGTTAATGCTGAACATCCACCCAGAAAGATTTCCGCAGTCGAATTCATACAGATTTGCAATACCTTCAATATATGCTCCGCCGGTAAGCGGTATCGTTGAAAACTCCATGTGTATACCCTTTTCACGGCAGATTTTCCGCAGTATTTCAAATGCTGATGCACCATCCTCAAATGATACCTCTGTCTCCGCAAGTATTATTCCGTCCGGCGGCAAAATACGCTTTACTTTACTGCTCAGCTTATCATTCTTTAATGCTGTCGAACAGTCTATCGAAATTATACAACTGCTGTTTTCCGTCTCCTGACCGAGCGACATTTCTTCTGAGATTTCAGACGGCAACGGAATATTTTCTGATTTATCAGCAGATGATTCCGGCGTAACAAACAATGATTCTTCCGACGTTTCCACACTGTTCTCATTTTCCGATATTTCCAAACTGCTCTCATCTTCTGCCAAAATGCTTGCTGTATTCTCTGTAAAAGAAACAGGTGCACTTTCCTCCAATGAAATTTCGTTCAAAGAAGAAAGAACTTTTTCGGAAGATTCAGGCGGCAAGGAAATCTCAATGATTTTGCTTTCATGTTCAGATACTTCTGCGGATGTTTCTTCGTTTGATAAATCAGAAATATGAGTCTCATCATCTTTTGATGAATTTTCTACAATAACATGATAATCTTCGGATGAGCTTACAACAACACCTTTTTCAGACATTTCGCTTTTTGTTCCGGCAAAAAAAGCTGCTGTCAGTACCGCAGCTATAATTATGCCGAACAATATTCTGAATTTGTTTTCAGCAAACCATTTTTTCAAATCAATCATCCTTATGCAAGAATGGCTGTCCTTTGTTCAGAACAGCCACAACTTTATTCATTGTTTTGTTTTTCTAAGACTGACAACTGTAACTGCACAAGCTAAGAACATTATTGCCATAAGTAAAAGTGTACAGTCTTTGTCTCCCGTAGACGGTTCTGAAACTCGTATATTTGTCTGCTCCGATGGCTGTGACTGTATGCTGTTTTCGGATTGTATGCTACTTTCCGACTGTATACTGCTTTCTGACTGTATGCTACTTTCCGGCTCTTCAATATCCGACTCGATACTGCTTTCATTTATTTCTTTCTGTCCAAAGTTTTCATACCTGACAAACTTTAAATCAGTCATATCATAAAAAGATGTGTTTTCACTCTTAAAGCGTCTGTAGGAACAAAGAGCCGCATAAGCCTGTATTGTGGAAATAGCATTTTTTCCGTCATTCAGTGTATGCGAAAAACCGCTTTCACCTGACACATAAAATGATTTCAGACCGTCAAGAGCACTGCCTGCTGATTTTACAAAACGCTCATCTGTGTCCGCATCAATATTAAATGCAGAAAGTGCCATTACAACCTGTGCACTGTTTTCGCAGTTTGGCGCACCGTATGAAGTATATGTGCCGTCTTCATTTTGACTTTCGGAAAGTAATTTCAAAGCACGTTGAATCGCATCGGTCACAGCATCGTTAATGCCATAATACGGTCTGAGTGCCATCATAACAATTCCTGTCATATCAGGCTCATATGTTTCTCCGAAAAATGCCCATCCCCCATCTTTGAGCTGTAACGACAACAAATCGGATACCATTCTTTCACGGCTGTTTTGCTCTGCGTCACCCGACACAACAGGTATCCTATAATTTCCGGAATCTACTGCAAGCAGTGAATACGCTATACCGTTTATTCCCTGTGCGGAAACAAAGTCATAATCCGCCATTGACTCAAGTTTATTTTCCCCGTTGAAATCCGAGGCATCATAACCGAGAGCCGTCAGCGCAAGTATTATTTTAGCATCGTCAGTTGCTTTGCGGCGTGAACCGTTTTCTGTCTGCTCACTTAAAAGATCAGCGTACTTCAAAGAATCCTCTGACGAAACAAATTCAAGTCTGCCGTCGATGATAACCTGCCACTCGTTTCCGATAACATATCCTGCTCCGGAATTCATCATATCAGTATGTACTTCCTCTATCATTGAAGCAACATTTTCATTTTTCGGTGATTCTGAATTTTCCTCAGATATTTCAGATGTAACATCACTCTCCTGCGAAATTTCCGACTGTTCTGCGGATGTATCTTCCGATGCTTTTTTACCGCCGACAACATTCAGACGATATACTGTTTCCTCAACACCTTCCGGCATATATGTATGCCAGCCGGCATTGCCAACACCGACATAAATAGTGTCTCCGTCAGCTACCGGAATATATTGTGTACGCTTATAATCCATTGACGGATCATCAGTCGCATATTCGTTTCTGTATATCTTGAAACAATATGCTTTATTCTCGGCTGTCGGAGTAATAAGAACATTTTCCACATCGTTCTGAATCGTAAGTGTATATTCGGTCACATCAGGAGAAAATGACGGTGATATATATCCTGTGTTTGTTTCAAGAGATGCAAGCTTTGTGCTGAGCGATGTATAATCATAGCCTATATCAGCACCCCATGAAAGCGAGTATGAAAGCATTATCTCATCGCCGTCTGTCGGTGTAATTGTCGTTATTCCGCCGTTACCGTACCAGTCATTGTAGCCGACCATCCAACCGCCCATCTGAGCCGAATCAGCACCGGCTGAAAGACCATTTACATCCGTTATCCAGTTATCTTTTGCACCGGTTTGTGTATAACCGTGGGAAGACAATACCTCATCAAGCAGAACATCAGCACTTGCTCCGTCAATATCTACCCATTCGTCGATCAATGTACCTTCCCATACAGCACCGTCTTCTGTTTTGAACGTATTATTCTGTACGACGATACGCACTTTTTCGTCCGCATCCTGCGCCTGAACCATAAATGGAACAGTTACCGACAGTATTGATACCGCCATTACACAGGATAAAATTTTCGCTTTCTTTGTCATAAATTTTCCTCCTCATTTTTTTTAGAAGAAAGTATTTTTTGTTCCTCTTTTTTCAGTCGTCGGTTCTTTCGTGAACGCTCACGCTTTAAGCGGCTTTTTTCCTTTGCCGATACTTCCGGCGGCTCTTTAAGACCGGCTTTTTCAAGCGCACGAGGCCACGGTCCGAGTTTTTGTTTTATAAAACAGACGGTAGTGCTGTCAAAATCGCTTTTTTGAGGAATTCGTCCGAGAATATCGAATTTTTCCTGTAAAAGCAAAACAGCTTTCTGTATTTTCTGCTGACTGTCCATAGAATCACCTAAAAAAATACTTTCTCCGCCGGACGGCAAAGAAAGCACAACTGATCACAGACGATTGAAAAAACTATGCTGAAACGCAAAAAGACGCACTTCGGCACATCAAATGACCGGTCGCACTTCTTCATTGTCCAAGCTTGCTGATACCTTTCAGACAGACGGGAGTATTCTGACTTGCGGCATACACCGCTCACAGTAATGACAGTTGTTACGGATTCTCACCGTATTCCCTCGGGTGAAATACCACCCATGCACCGCCTGCCACGGATATTAACTTACACTATAATATACAGAATTCTCAAACGATTGTCAAGAAGTAAATTTCTCCCAAATATGAATTATTAACTACCGATAGCAAAAAATCCTTGTCCGTCTCTGTTTGCACTCTCATTTTATCCATCGCAATGCACAAAAAAAAAAATATTTTTTATGAACATCTCCTATAAAAAATGTGTTATAATTTACATGGGTGTGAGTACCTTAAATTTACTTTTAGGAGGCTTTTTTTATGAAGTACGATATCATCGGCGAACCACTGCCGGTCGTAGAATGTCATCTCGCTTCGGGAGAAACAATGATTACCGAAAGAGGCGCTATGTGCTGGATGACTCCAAATATGAAAATGGAAACTGTCGGAGGCGGTGTCGGCAAAATGTTCGGCAGAATGTTCTCAGGAGAATCTATGTTCCAGAACAAATATACTGCTATGGGCGGAAACGGCATGATTGCTTTTGCTTCAAGTTTTCCTGGTTCTATACGTGCTTTCAATATCTCTCCCGGAAATGATATGATAGTCCAGAAATCCGGCTTTCTTGCATCCGAAATGGGTGTACAGCTCTCTGTATTCTTCCAGAAAAAATTCGGTGCCGGCTTTTTCGGCGGTGAAGGTTTCATTATGCAGAGACTTTCGGGCAATGGTATAGCATTTGTTGAAATTGACGGTCACGCTGTTGAATACAATCTCAAGAGCGGCGAATCAATGGTTATCGACACAGGCTATGTTGCCGCAATGTCAGCAAGCTGTACTATGGAAGTAACTACTGTCCCCGGTGTTAAAAATGCAATTTTCGGCGGCGAAGGTCTGTTCAATACTGTTGTTACCGGTCCCGGAAGACTCATTCTCCAGACAATGCCAATAAACAATGTTGCAAGCAGCATAATACCGTATCTCTCTACAGGCAGATAATAGTATGCTGTCGCTTATCCCTTTTGTGTGAGGAATATCTATGAACAAAATGAAGCAGCTGATATTTGTTGTTATCGGCTTTATTATCGCAGCTTTGGTCATTGGTCTGCTGTTTGGTTCAGTTAAATCCGATATAGCGCAACAGGTAGAAGAAAACAAACGTGAAAGTTCTATTGCTGCTGTTTCAGAAAGTGTTCAGCGAGAGCAGGAGATAGTCTTGTTTACTACTTACCAGTATGCAGGAGCAACTAAAATAAGCAGCGGTTGTTTTATAAACAAAAACGGGAAAAGGTTTGTTTTCGACTGCGATAAGGAGGAAATATCCGACCCGACAAAACTGTTTGAAAAATTTTCAGCTAAACTTGATGAGATAGATGGCAAAGAAGAACTGAAAGAATATGATATGAAAACAATTTGTGAATTGATTTCCAACATAAAAATCAAAAACAAGTATGTTTCAGAAAAATACGTTGAAGAAGAACCGCCTGCAACCGAAACAATCTATGCTGTCATTGTTTCTGGCGAAAAAAAAGAACTGCTTAAACTTTTCAGCAGAGGTGTCAAAACTGAAATTCTTTCCGATTCAAGTGTAAGATCTTTCAGAAAAATCTATCTGAGAAAATTCCCTGAGTTAAAAGACTATCTGTGATAAAAAAATACCCACCGCTTTTTGTACAGGCGGTGGATTTTTTTGTACGTTCATGTCACGATTTTCAAGCTTATGAAAAGTCAAATACGTCCTTGAATTTTTCCTTGAATATCTCAAATACGGCGTTGAGTGTTTCCTCATCGTCAACGGATATATAATTTTCGTTTTCATCGTCTGTACTTTCAAGCTCAAGAATAACAACTTCTCCTGCGTCATCGTCACACGGCAAAAGTACAACAAATTCTCTTTCATTGTACTCTATCAGGTCAACAAACTCGAACTGTACATCATTACCGTCTTCATCTGTCAATGTGACAATATTATCGACCTCTTCTTCGCCAATTTCTTCAATTTCATCAAAATCTGCCATAGTTAAAAGCCCCTTATCTGTTTTTTAGTTTTATGTATTCTTTGCGGTCGTGGACATTCATATACGCCGGACGGATTATCTTACTCGGATTAACAAGCTCTTCTATCCTGTGTGCAGACCAACCCGCAATTCTTGCAATAGCAAAAATCGGAGTGAACAGCTGCGTAGGAAGGTCGAGCATACTGTACACAAATCCGCTGTAGAAGTCTACGTTCGCACTGACACCTTTGTAAATTCTTCTTTCCTCTGCGATTACCTGAGGAGCAAGTTTTTCAACAAGCGAGTAAAGCGCAAATTCCTTTTTTCTGCCTTTTTCTTCCGAAAGCTTTTCAACAAATGACTTGAATACTCTTGCACGCGGGTCAGAGATAGAATATACTGCATGACCCATACCATAAATAAGACCTGCCCTGTCGAAAGCTTCACCGTGAAGAAGTTTTCTGAGATATGCTTTTACTTCTTCCTCGTCGGTATAATCAGAGAGACTCTGCTGCATATCGCTGAACATTTTCACAACTTTTATATTAGCACCGCCATGTTTCGGACCTTTGAGAGAACCCAGTGCTGCTGCGATTGCCGAATATGTATCTGTTCCGGACGATGATACAACGTGTGTTGTAAAGCTTGAGTTGTTACCGCCGCCGTGTTCTGCGTGGAGTACAAGAGACATATCAAGAAGTTTTGCCTCAAGCGCAGTATATTTAGAATCAGGACGCAGCATATACAATATATTTTCCGCCGTTGACAATTCAGGCTGCGGAGAATGTATAAACAGGCTGTCACGAAGATAGTAATGACTGTACGCACGATAGCAGTACACCGACAAAACCGGAAACAGCGCAATTAACTGTAAACACTGACGGAGAACATTAGGTATTGATGTATCGTCGGGATTAGGGTCGTATGAATAAAGCGTCAGCACACTTCTTGCGAGTCCGTTCATCATATCCATACTTGGTGCTTTCAGAATTATATCTCTTGGGAAACTCTGCGGAAGATTGCGATAATCTGCAAGGAGGCGCTTTATATCCGAAAGTTTACGGTCATCGGGAAGTTCTCCGAAAAGAAGCAGATACACAACTTCCTCAAAACCGAAACGATTATCATCTATAAAGCCTTTAACTATATCTTCGACATCAATGCCACGGTAATACAATTTTCCATCGCATGGTTTGCTCACACCGTCAACCATAGTAGAAGAACAGATTTCAGAAATCTCTGTAAGTCCTGCAAGAACGCCCTTACCGTTAAGATCTCTCAATCCTCTTTTTACATCGTATTTTGTATACAAATCCTTGTCGATTTTTCCATTTTTCTCACACAAAGCACTAAGTTGTCTGAGTTCATCGGTTATATTGAAAAAGTTTTCGTTTTGTAGTAAGTATTCGTTCTGCACTTCTACCATCTCCGTTTCTTCACAAAAAATAATGTACGGTATCATTGTACCATAAATGAGATTATTTGTAAATAGTTCTGTTTCAAAAAATTACCAACATTTGAAATCGAAATTTGCCTTACAATGTATATTACTTGGATAATTCCTATTGTGAAAAGCAATAAAAAGTGTTATAATGAAACAAAGGACGGTGTATTTATGGAGCATGAAAAAAATACCGCAAGGAATTATAAAGATACAGTTTTTTCAAGCCTTTTTTATGAGTGTGAGAATGCTGTAG
>CACXGC010000008.1 GCA_902767155.1 uncultured Ruminococcus sp.
GCTGTACCTTCTGAAACGGCTGTAACTGTACCGCTGCCGTTTACAGTAGCAACATTAGTATTGTCGGAAGACCATGTTACTGTCTTATTTGTTGCATTTGCCGGAGCAACTGTTGCTGTAAGTGTTCCTGTCTGACCTTCCATAAGTTCAAGAGAACTCTCTGCAATTGAAACTCCTGTCGGTTTTATAATGTTTGTATTTTCCTTTACAGTTACTGTACAAGTTGCTTTATACTTTCCATCGTATGTTGTTGCTGTGATCTTTGCTGTACCAATCTTTACACCTGTTACAGTGCCGCCGCTTACTGTTGCAACGGAAGGATCACTTGATGACCATACAACAGTCTTCTTTGTAGCGTTTGAAGGAGCGATTGTAGCCTTGAGGGAAACTGTTTCAGCTTCCTTTACAGTAGCAGTTGTTGAGTTGAGTGAAATACCTGTAGGTTCAACTACATTTACGTCAACACTGCCGATTTCTGTAGCTGCACCGCCGTCTGTGATATACTTGCCGTTAGGAACAACACGTCCGGGAGCAGGTGTCTTAGATGTTGAGAGAACATAAACTCTAAGGTTACCCTGTCCGCTGCAGTTTGCTGTAAGTGTACCACCGGAAACTGTCTGTGTATCACCTGTAACTGCATCAACATATGTGCCGTTCGGAATACCCGAGAATGTAGCTGAGCCGGAAATTGTTACACAAGCAAAGCTGTCTGTATTTCCGTCTGTATAACGACGTTTGAATGCGAATGAACCGCTGCATCCGTCTGTTGAATACTGACCTTTACGGAGTGCAGGAACTGCCTGACGGATTCTGTTAAGACGAATGATATGCTGTGCAAGAGGATGCTTCAATGTTTCAGCAACTGCACCTGATGCATTAAATACAGTGAAGTCACTTGTTACGATATCGCCTTCGATGTGGTCGCCATAGTAAGCACGGCCTGATTCTGAAAGCTTGATAAGCGGACCTTTATCAATTGTGCAGCCCTTCTGGAATTCGATCTCTGAACCGTAGTAGATACACGGAATACCACGGAATGTGAAGATCAATGAAAGGTTTTCTGCCCATGTTTCCTGACTGCCTGCAAAACGCTGGTTTTCAGGAGCGTTATCAGGAGCGTAGTCGTGTGAGTCAACATATGTTACATTCCATGTAGCATCGTTGTAATACTGGTCGCCTCTCAAAGCCACACTATAAGCGCTGCCTGCGTCACGGAATGACCAGTGCATCGGGAAGTCGATTACACCAAGACCTGAGAATTTGCTATAGTCCGGTGTATGATAATCGTTTCCGTTAAGGAATGCATTAGTACTTGTTGGCTGTGAGCTAATAGAATTTTCTATGTTATCATCTTTTGAGCAAGCGATAGCAGAATTGTAGTTTGTTTCCCAATTTGCCGGATCATCACTCCACGCATAATCCTTTGATTCTTTCCATGTATAGAAAGGGCATGACATACTCGGAGTGCTTCTGTACCAGTAGTTGCCATTATCACGGCAGCATACTTCACCGAACATATAGAAGTCATAGCCGTTTCTGTTTGCAACAGCCTCAGGTGTTTTTGAAGCTGCAATAAGCTGCTGGTTGAAAGCCTTATTCAGTGTGAGACGTGAAATATGTCTTACTGTATCAACACGGAATGCGTCAACACCCATCTTGATATAATTTGAATAAGCTTCTACAAGATATTTGTAAACGAGCGGGTTTTCGGTATTAAGGTCTACACAGTCGCCGGCGATCTGAGCAAGCTGGCAAGTGTAGTTATCCCAGTCGAAGTTTCCGAAATGGTGATAGATGTTGTTGACATCATGGTTCACACCATCAGTATTCTTCATGAGAGCAAGTCTTGCCTGATACTGAGCGTCCGGCTTGAGACTGAAGTAGTTACTCGGAAGGGCTGTATTTGATGCAAGTTTAAGACAAGCCGGAGAGCTAAGATCGCCCTCTTTTTCGAACATAGGACAAAGATTTGTTTCACCGAAGTTTCCTGTATGGTTATAAACAACGTCCTGAATGAGTTTCATACCCTTTGCGTGTACTGCGTCGATAAGATCCTGATATTTACAATCGCTGGATTCATAACGAGGGTCAACCTTTTTGAAGTTGATTGCATGATATCCATGGTAGTCATAACCAGAACAGTTTTCAACAACAGGTGTGATCCATATTGCTGTAAATCCAAGTGCCTTTATATAGTCGAGCTTCTCTATGAGACCTTTGAAGTCACCTCTCCATGCAGGGTCATCAGGATCATAGCTTGACTTATAGTTACCGGATTCAGGATTAACCTCCCAGCACTGTACGTCATTACTTGTATCACCATTATAAAATCTGGTGGTCATAACAAAGTAGATAGACTCATCACGGAAATCACTTCTTGTGCTGGCGAAAATCGCACCTCTGCTGTCATCATCGAGGATACCTGCTGCGCTGACTGAAAGCACATTTGCGGGAATTACTGTAGCTGTCATAAGCGCCGTAAGTGCAACAGCAGCAACACGCTTAGCTGTTTTTTTGAATGAAGATAAAACGTTCATTATTGGTGTACCATTCCCTTCTTTAGATTATGTTGCGTTTATCCATGCAAAATAAATTAACATATACACCTCCTGTTCATATTTCTTAAGCCGATCCGAGCCGGAAAACCCGAACTTCCTCGTGTTTTATTTTATACCAATAAAAAGCTTTTGTAAAGTCGGTTTTTTATACAGAAATTTTCATCCTGTTAAAATTTTCACGTTTTTGCTATACATCATATACAAAAAACAATCACAACTAATAGATATTTTATCTAACAAAAAAATTCAAATTTGGATATTTTTTATATCTGCCAATATATGTAATTGTACAACTTGCTATTTATTTTAAATTGTGAAAATCAGATAAATACACAACTAATATTACCGTTTGAAAATCATTTCTGTACAGTTTGATAGCTAATAAAAAACATTGTTTTCAATTTATTCTTAAAAGCAAAAAACTTTATTGTCACCTATATATCACCAAAAATTATTAACCACATAAAGAAAAAAATCACTTCCCCTTTTTGCCGGAAAGTGATTTTTTGTTCCAAGTTTACAGCCAGAAACAACAAAGATCAAACATTAGTAAAAATACTATTCCAAAACCATTAGCAAGAACACTGAGTACGTAGTAAATAACATTTCCCTTGTTTTCCTTCGGTGCAATTGCTGAAATCAGCGAAAAAACGATTGCCGTAGCATAAACTCCCATACA
The DNA here is from genome assembly GCA_902767155.1 of uncultured Ruminococcus sp. Classification (GTDB taxonomy): domain Bacteria; phylum Bacillota; class Clostridia; order Oscillospirales; family Acutalibacteraceae; genus UBA1213. The sequence goes on from CACXGC010000008.1 coordinate 3,238, forward strand.
GATCATTTGTACTATGGCAATTACTGTCGCCTCAATATGCGTTAATGCCATACTACCTTCCAAAATCGAAAAAAGAACAACTATTGCCGCAACTGATGTAACACGTGCAAAATGTGAAACAGTTATCATTTTTGAACCGGCATAAGATCTGTCTTTTCCAAGAAGAAGGAAAAACAGCTTTATAATAAGTGCTCCAATACTTACAATCATCATAAGTGAGTACGCATCTATCATCACAAGGTTCAGTTCGTCATCATGCGTTTCAACATAATCAATTCCGCCTGTATGCAGAATTTTTCTTCCGTCACTTGTTTCTTTCAACCCTATAAGCTGGTAAGCTCCCTCTTCTTCCAACTGAAAAAGATTATCACCTACTTGATTTGTATGCACACCATTGATAAGGAATTTACCGTCATCACCTTTTTTGGCAATAACCGGAGAAAAGGCTGAAATAAATCTCATTGGTCCGGCATAATACACCGATGATGCCATATAATGTCCCGTTATATCTTCATTTCTGCTTAATTGCTGACTTTCAGCAGATTTCTCCGAACCAAAAACAATTTTAGTTATTCCGTCGCAAAAAACACTTTCCATAAATTGGTTTGTCATTACTGCCATTCCAATTTCTGACGAGAGATCAAGTTCAAAATTTGCCGAACAAGCATCTGTTCCTCCTGAATGTCCGACAGTCTCAACATTATAGCTTCTATTAAAAAATCCATGAGACATGGCAGGAGTTTTCCCGTTATCATAAAAATCTGTTGCTTGAAACATCTGTTTAGCTGTATCACTTTTCTGAAACAAAGTTCCTTTCAAAAGTGCCTGACCGTATTTTGTAAGGTCTCCTATTGTTCCTGTAACTGAACCTGCCGGATAAATATTTATAAATGTCATATTTGTACCAAGAGATTTTTCTGTAACTTCATCCGAATCTTCCGATATCTGATATGATTTAAGTTTTTCACGCTGTTCTCTTACCCATTGAGTATCTTTGTAGTCGGGCATAACAGATGTATGATTCATTTCCAGCGGTTCAAGTATGTTTTTATGTAGATATTCCCCGTAAGAAATACCGCTTATACATTCGATAACATAACCTGCAAGTGCCGCACTCCAGTTTGAATATGCTGAAACCTCTCCCGGACGAAATATCTGAACAGGCTCACTATATTGTAAAGCATCTCCTAAGGACATTATTTCCGATTCGTTTTTCGTCTGTATAGTGTAAAGTGTGGGCTGCCAGCCCCCTTTGTGATTCATCAGATCTATCATTGTAATCGGGTCATCGTAACGAAGTTTTTTCAAAAATCCTTCCGGAAGATATTCTCTTATATCCTTTTCAAGATCAAGTTTTCCCTTTTCCCAAAGCTGCATGGCACTTACCCATATCATTGTCTTTGATATACTTCCCCATTCGTAAACAGTATTCTCATCCGGCGTAATTTTCTTCTCTTTGTCAACATATCCGCCGCTTCCCGAATAAATTATTTCATCTTTTCCGAAAATCACCGCAGACCACGATGCATATTTTTTACCCTCAGCAAGGCTTGCAATTTCTTTATCGACCTTTGAAACACTTATACCTGAAGGCAGTTTCTCATCCGCAGCACAAACCGGTACGGCAAACGCATATAAAGTTATTGACGCTGCTATTAGCATACAAATTGCTCTACCAATAATTGTAACACTTTTCATTCTATCATCTTCCAAAACAAATGGATTTTTTCCGCCGGCAAATTAATTCAAACACGGAAAATCTATTATCCAAGTTTATCATATTGACAGAAAAACGTCAATTATTTTTTATATGAACATTTCCTTACTTTATATACTTGATTTTAACACTTTTATGTGGTAAAATTCTATAGTGTTAAATCATTTCTTTATGGGGGCTGCTAAAAAATGAATCCAAAAATAAAGAATTCCAATACGGATACTCTATTTCAGGCAATATTGACATTGAAAACCGTTGAAGAATGTTACAGTTTTTTCGATGATCTATGCACTGTACCCGAAATAAAAGCAATGGCACAAAGATATGTTGTCGCCAAAATGCTCAACGAAGGCGAAATATATAATGATATAGTCAAATCCACGGGTGCCAGCACTGCAACCATCAGCCGTGTTAACCGCTCTTTGAATTACGGCAGCGACGGATATGCACTTACTTTTCAACGTATGAAGGATAAAAAAGAATGAGTTATTCCTATTTTGCAAAATATTATGACCGACTGACCGAAAATGTTGATTACTCTGCAAAGGCTGATTATTTAATAAGCATGATGCAAAAGCACGGCCACGATTTCGGTGTTACGCTTGACCTTGCCTGCGGAACAGGCTCACTTACAATTGAAATGAAAAAGCGTGGTATAGATATTTTCGGCGCTGATGCATCTGCCGATATGCTCTCTGAAGCTCAAAGAAAAGCATATGATGAAAATATGCAAATATTATTTCTTCGTCAGAAAATGCAAAATCTTGACCTGTATGCAGAAATGGACACTTGTATATGCACACTCGACAGCATAAATCACGTAACTTCACGTAAACAGTTATTAGAAGTTTTTTCCGGTGTCGCCCGCTTTTTAAGCGATAACGGTCTTTTTGTCTTCGATGTCAACACAATATACAAACACCGTGATATACTCGGTGATAACTGTTACATCTATGATACAGATGAAGTTTTCTGCGCATGGCAGAATAACTATAACGCAAAAAATCACAAAGTCATAATAACCCTTGACTTCTTTGAACCTGACGGTGACAAGTATGTCCGCTCTTCCGAACAATTTTCAGAAAGAGCCTACTCAAATGATGAACTTGAGTCACTGCTTGGTTCAGCCGGTCTGGAAGTTGTCAGTATATATGAGGATATGTCCTTTTCGCCGCCGACAGAAACTTCTCAGAAAGAAATTTTTATAGTCAGAAAGAAGAATCAGTAAAATGAGCAATGATAAAATTATCCGCTGTATAACATCCGATGGTGCTGTAGTAATATCAGCAGCAGAAACTTCTGATATCGTATTCAAAGCCTCACGCATACATCACACATCTCCTGTGGCAACAGCTGCACTCGGCAGACTTTTGACAGCCTGCTCAATTATGGGTGCACAGCTTAAACAAAAAGATGCATCTATTACCCTGCGTGTATGCGGTGATAATGGTCAAACTGGTGCAATAATTGCTGTAAGCGACAGTAACGGAAATGTTCGCGGATATATGCAAAATCCTTCATGCCCTACAGAATATTACGAAAACGGAAAACTCAATGTTGGAAAAGCTGTTGGACGAACAGGCGTTCTCAATGTTATGCGTGACTACGGCACAGGAGAACCTTACAACGGCATGGTGCCTCTTGTTTCCGGCGAAATTGCTGAAGATATTACAAACTATTTCGCCACAAGCGAACAAATTCCGACAGTCTGCGCCCTTGGAGTACTTCTCGAAAAAGAAAGCCATGAAGTTCTTCTCTCCGGTGGTTTTCTTTTGCAGCTTCTTCCCGGAGCAGATAATTCTACTATAGATAAAATCGAGAAAAATATTTCTGAGCTTGAACCTGTTACAACTATGCTTGCAAAAGGTATGAATATAAAGGAGATATGTGACGCTGCCCTGAAAGGTTTTGAAGTTGAAATTCTTGATGAAATGCCAATTGACTACATCTGTAATTGCAGCAAGGAAAAAGTAGAACGTGCATTCATGATGATGAGTGATGAAGATATACGACTTTCAGCTGAAGAAAAAGGTTATGCCGAAGCAAGCTGCCATTTCTGCAATAAAGTGTATCGTTTCAGCAAAGAGGAACTTGAAAAACTTATCGAAGAGAAAAAGAACTGAATTTTCGTATCATAGCCTGCTCTGTGAAAATACTGTACGAATTGCTGCAAGAAAATGGAATTTCGTCTGCAAGAGACGTTATGCCGCACAATGAGTATAATGCAGCAAGAAAAATATCTTCATCAATTTCCTCCGGCAAGATAGATTGATATTCAGCCGGAAAATGAACATGATAGTCTGTAATACATATTCCCGAAACGGGCGCTTTCGGCACAGAAACGGTGAAAACTATACTACCGCTCGGAGCTGCTATCTCCCTGTCTATAACTGTCGGCGAAATCAGAATATCAAAATTTCCTGCTGCGTCAATATCATTGCTGACAGTTACAGATGCTCCACAATCGTCTGCAACTCTTTCCATTTCATTTTCGTAAAAACGTGGCATATCACTTATAACAGTCAAATTTGATGTAAATTTCAACAATTGCTGCACAAATAATGGATTTTCAGCTGTAGAGTCAAAATATACAATATTCATGCCATAAGATTCATTGTATGATTTTGATAAAACATCCGTGAGAAAATTCTGCATCGTGATTTTCTTATATTCCAGTCCGCAAAAACGTCTGAACGGTGTGTTTTTCAAAGACACTGACTCACTGCACAATACAGTTTTACTCTTTCCCATACAATGATTGAGAATTTTATCAAAACGTATTTCTCCACGTCTGAAAGTATACTTCACATTTGCTACTTCAATGTTCTTCGTTTTCTTTATTTCCGTCTCAATACTATATGGTTTAACTAAACTCATCACCCTGTCAGCAAGACTTTTTGGCTCTTCTTTCTTTATTTCCAGTACCGTAAGCATTGTATCACCGTTCTTTCTTTTTCTTAATGCTTATGATACTCCTCATTCATTTAGAACAAAATTTATGCGCTTGAAAAATTACCAAATATAAAAATAAAACGATCTCCGAAAATCAATAAAGAATCTTTTCGGAGATCACTTTTTCACAAAATTTAAATCCAGAGAAACAATATTAAGGAATGAATTACAACGATGAGGTTACAGTCGGTTTGACAGAAGATGATTATATTTTCGGCTTTTATAATTTCCTCAAAAATCTACAAAACACTGGCGCATCTCTTACCATTACTCTTGATGAAGAAGAAGGAAATATGGAAAGTTTATACAATCAGCTTGTATTTGAACAGCAAATCAGATATGATACAGAATTATATCCGGATTGATAATCAATTTTTCTTTTTATGCACAAATTAACATTACAATTGACATTTGGTGGTATAATGGGATATAATGGAAAGGCAATAAATTTGCATAACATTATGAGGTAAAGGAGAAAGAAAAATGGACAAACTTTTAGAACTGCTGAATCAAAATGCGGAATTCACAATAGAACAACTTGCCGTTATGCTCGGCGAAAGTGAAAAAGATGTCAAATCACAGATAGAAGAATACAAGAAAAAGGGTATAATAAAAGGTACAAAAACTCTTATCAACTGGGATAAAGTACCAAAATCGGGTGTCCGTGCAATTATTGAACTTAAAGTTACCCCAAAGCCTGAAACCGGTTTTGACGATATTGCAAAAATTGTTATGTCATACGAAAATGTCGAAAATGTATATCTCGCTGCTTCTTCCCGTTATGACCTGATCGCACTCGTAAACGGAAATACTATCCAGGAAATTGCAGAATTCGTTTCAAAAAGGCTTTCTACTCTCGATTCTGTTATCGGAACTGCCACCAACTTTGTTCTCACAACTTATAAACAGGGCGGAAAAATTTTCCTCGATGATGGTGAAGAAGATGAACAAAGGAGCATGGTATTATAATGGATTACTCCAAAATTCTTAACAACAAAATTCAGGGACTTAAACCTTCCGGCATACGACGTTTTTTTGACATCGCAAATGAAATGGATCACGTTATATCTCTTAGCATAGGCGAACCTGATTTTACAACGCCATGGCACGTCCGTCAGGAAGGTATTGAATCACTCAGACGAGGTAAAACATGGTATTCCCCTAACAAAGGTTTCGTTGAACTGCGTGGTCAGATAAGCAACTATTTTGCAAGACGTTTTGATGTTGAATACTCTCCAGATACCGAAATTCTCGTAACAGTCGGCGGTTCGGAAGCAATTGATCTTTGCATACGTACCATTATTGACAATGGCGACGAAGTTCTTGTACCTCAGCCATCTTTTGTTTGCTATGAGCCAATGACTATTATGGCGGGCGGAAACCCTGTAATTATCCGTACACGATCAGAAAATGGATTTCGCCTGACCGCACAGGAACTTGAGGAAGCTATTACACCTAAAACCAAACTTCTCATACTTCCTTTCCCTAATAACCCGACCGGCGCTGTTATGAGAAAAGAACATCTCGAGGAAATTGCAAAAGTTATTGAGAAACACAATCTCATAGTTCTTTCCGATGAAATATACGGCGAACTCACATATGGAAAAGAACGCCATGTTTCTTTCGCAAGCATCAAAGGAATGAGAGAACGTACTGTTGTTGTCAGCGGTTTTTCAAAATCGTATGCAATGACCGGATGGAGATTAGGCTATGCACTTGGTCCTGAACCGATAATATCACAAATGACAAAACTCCATCAGTATGCAATTATGAGTGCTCCTACTACCGCACAATATGCAGCAATTGAAGCCCTCAAACATGGTGACAGTGATATCGAACGTATGCGTGAAGAATATGACATACGCCGCCGACTCATAGTTGACGGATTCTGCAAAATGGGTTTGCAGTGCTTTGAACCGGAAGGTGCTTTTTACGTATTTCCAAGCATAAAAATATCAGGCATGACCTCCGAACAGTTCTGCGAGGAACTTATCTATGCACAACACGTTGCTATAGTTCCGGGAACTGCTTTTGGTGAGTGCGGTGAAGGATTTGCAAGAGTTTCGTATTCATACTCTCTCAATCATATACAGGAAGCTCTTATAAGAATTCAAAGATTTCTTGAAGAAAAAAAGTATTAAAAAGTATATTTTAAGGAAAGGTTGCATATAATATGCGTATGACGGTAGCTGCGCCTGCAAAACTGAATTTTTTTTTAGATATAATCGGCAAGCGAAACGACGGTTATCACCTTATCAATACAGTCATGCAGACAGTTTCTCTTTATGACGATGTGACTGTTTCTGTAAACGAGGATGGAAATAAAATCAGTGTAAGCTGCAATGACGGAGATATTCCCTGTGACAGTTCAAATACTGCTTACATCGCAGCAGAAAAGTTTTTCCGGTTTACAAATATTCCTATGAAGAGCGTTACTATAAAGATAAAAAAACGCATCCCTTCAGGAGCCGGTATGGCTGGCGGCAGTACAGACGCTGCTGCTGTTATATATGCTCTGAATGAACTTTTGGAAACTCGTCTGGAAATTGAAGAAATGGCTGAAATAGGCGAACAGGTCGGCGCAGATGTACCTTTCTGTATTTACGGCGGTACAATGTCAGCATCCGGTATCGGAACTATTTTTACTCCCCTCCCTGATATGCCGATGTGTACAATTGTCGCTGTAAAACCTGATTTCAAAATTTCAACAAAGGAAGCCTACAGCCGTTCCGACAGTCTTGGATATGATGATCCGGAAAGTCCTGAACCACTCGTTTCTGCAATATGTAACGGTAATGTGCAAGAAATGGCAGAAAATATGTATAACAAATTCGAGGAAATTACCGATACCGACGAAATCTCAAATATCAAAAAAATGATGACAGACAATGGTGCTCTTGGCGCTCTAATGACCGGCAGCGGCTCAGTAGTGTTCGGTATATTTGACAATGATGACAGAGCAGAAGACTGTAAAAACGAACTCAGGGATAAATACCAGAATATATATACTTTCCACCCTGTAACTCACGGTCCTAAACAAATTAACAGCGGTTTCTTCGGTTCTATATTCGACTAATGCCAAATTTAAAAAAATATCCCAAAAATATATTTTTTTCTTTACAACCGGTAAAATGTATGTTATAATCGTATTCGTTGAGCCCGTTCTCAGTCCGGGGGATAAGCCTCAAAGAGGATTTCCACAGCCCTTGACTTGGATAAGCTGTAATGTTATGGCATGGGCAAAAAACAAATATTTTTTTGTAAAGGTGGATAAAACAATGCTGAAAGAAGAAAAAGATGCTATCATCAAAGAGTATGCAACTCATGAAGGCGATACAGGTTCTCCTGAGGTTCAGATCGCTATTCTTACAAAGAGAATTGCTGATCTTACTGAGCATCTCAAAACACACAAGAAGGATCACCACTCAAGAAGAGGTCTTTTCAAGATGATCGGTCAGAGAAGAAGTCTTCTCAATTACCTTATCAAGGTTGATATAGAGCGCTATCGTTCCATCATCGCTAGACTTGGTATCCGTAAATAATTGTTTCGGGGCAGTCTGTAGGCAGACTGCCTTGTTTCAGTTCTTTTAAAGAAATTTGCATATTCGGCGGAATCTGCGAAGGATCAGTATTTAGTAGCCAGTCATCAGAAGTTTCACTGATGATTGACTACTGATTACTGATAACTTATGTAGAACTCCCCCGTCTGTGCCCTACAAAATTAACGGAGGAAAAAAGATGTTCGAAAATTACAGAAAATTTGAAACCGAATTTGCCGGCAGACCTCTCGTAGTTGAAACCGGTAAGACTACGCAGCTTGCTAATGGTGCTTGCTTTGTACACTATGGCGAAACAGTTATCCATGTAGCAGTAACAGCTTCGGCCAAACCAAGAGAAGGTGTGGATTTCTTCCCACTTTCTGTTGACTATGAAGAAAAACAGTATGCTCTTGGAAAAATTCCCGGTGCTTATGGCAAACGTGAGGGCAGACCTTCTGAAAAAGCTATACTTGTATCACGTGTTATCGACAGACCTGTCCGTCCTCTCTTCCCAAAAGATATGAGAAATGATGTGTCTATCGTTTGTACTGTTATGGCTTACGACCCTGACTGTCTTCCGGAAATTGCCGCTATGGTCGGTACTTCTATCGCCCTCAGCATATCAGATGTTCCGTGGAACGGTCCTATTTCTGCCGTATCTGTCGGTCTTATTGACGGTGAATTCATTATAAACCCAACAAAGGAACAGAGAGAAAAATCTAAAATGGCAGTTACTGTCGCTTCTACTGACAGCAGAATCGCCATGATTGAAGCAGGCGCAGATATAGTTCCTGATGACGTTATGTTCAGCGGTATTATGGCAGGTCATCAGGCTAACCAGGCTATTATAGAATTTATCAAGGGTATTCAGGCTGAAATCGGTAAGCCTAAATTTGAATATCCGAGCAATGAACCGGATCATGATATGTTCGAGGCTATTAAAGAGTTCTCAATCGAAGATATCAAATTTGCCCTCGATACTGATGACAAAAATATCCGTGAAGAAAGACTTAAACCTGTCTATGACAAAGTTCACGAAAAATTCGACGAGATATATCCCGATCAGCAGGCTAAAATTGATGAGTGTCTCTATAAAACTCAGAAATTTATAGTTCGCCGTTGGCTGCTTGATGAACAGAAACGTGTTGATGGAAGAAAAATGGATCAAATGCGTCCTCTCGCTTCCGAAGTAGGTATTCTTCCCAGAGTTCACGGTTCAGGTCTGTTCACAAGAGGTCAGACACAAGTTCTTACTATAACAACTCTCGGTCCTGTAAGCGACCAGCAGATAATGGACGGTATTGACGACCAGATATCAAAAAGATATATCCATCACTACAATTTCCCCTCTTATTCAGTTGGTGAAACAAAGCCTTCAAGAGGTCCCGGCAGACGTGAAATAGGTCATGGTGCTCTCGCTGAAAGAGCTCTCGTTCCTGTTATCCCCTCTGTTGAAGAATTTCCATATGCAATAAGACTTGTTTCCGAAATCCTTTCTTCAAACGGCTCTACATCTCAGGGTTCTATCTGTGGCAGTACTCTTTCACTTATGGATGCCGGTGTTCCTATAAAAGCTCCGGTAGCCGGTATATCATGCGGTCTTATAACTGAAGGTGACCGTTGGATGACTATGGTCGATATTCAGGGTCTTGAAGATTTCTTCGGAGATATGGACTTTAAAGTAGCCGGTACTCACGAGGGTATCACCGCTATTCAGATGGATCTCAAAATCAGCGGTCTTACACCTGATATGGTAAAGGAAGCTCTTTATAAAACTCACAAGGCAAGAGATTATATAATTGATGAGGTTATGCTCAAGGCTATTCCTGAACCAAGAAAAGAACTTTCAAAATATGCTCCGAAAATGCTCTCTACTACTATTCCGGTTGATAAGATTCGTGAAGTTATCGGTTCAGGCGGTAAAGTTATCCAGAAGATCTGCGCTGAATGTGATGTAAAGATCGACATAGAAGAAGACGGTCATGTATTTGTAAGCGGTCTTGATCTCGACAACTGCAAGAGAGCAATGACTATTGTTGATACTATCGTAAGAGATCCTGAACCCGGTGCTATATATAAGGGAAGAGTTACAAGACTTATGGAATTTGGTGCTTTTGTTGAAATTGCACCCGGTAAAGAAGGTCTTTGCCATATTTCTCAGCTTGATGTAAAACGCACCGAAAAAGTAACCGATGTTGTTAATGTAGATGATGTTATCATCGTTAAAGTTCTTGATATAGACGATAAAGGCAGACTCAATCTTTCTCGCCGTGAAGCTTTGATCGAGGTCGAAGGTCTGACACCTGAAAATGATCTTCCTCCGAGAAGATCCGCTGCTCCGAGAAATAACGGATTCCGTGGCGGAAGAAGAAACAACAATAACAATTTCAACGACTGATAAACTTGCGGCAGCACGGGTTTTTTCCCGATGCTGCCGTTTTTGGAGTAATATGTATGAAAAACATAAAAAACATTTTTTTCTTTGTCATCCTGATATCATTACTGATTCTTTCGGGATGCGGCAGCGAAAACGAAACATCATTTCAGCAATCTTCAATACACGAAAAAAGTGAAACAAGCTCTGAAATACTCCCCTCTTCCAATGAAAAAAACAGTAACCCTACAGTATCCAAACGAAAAAACAATAACACTGAAGAAAAATCAGAACCTTCGGAAACAGATAACAGTATTTCCGAAATCATAGAAGAATCAGCTGTTTCAATTGAAGAATCACAAATAACTGTTCCGGAAAGCAGCAAAGAATCTTCCTTTCCAATTGAAGAACCTGAACCAACTGTCTTGGAAATAAGCACCGTTGAATCACCCGGTACGGTTTCTTATGCTGAAAGCAGCTATACTGTCGAAGAAACTTCTGTTATTCATCAAACAGAACCAAGTTTTGACGATACCGAAAGTTACTCATCCATTAACGAAATAACTTCTCCTGAACCTCAGCAGTATGCATCATATCCTGAAAACAGTGAGCAGCCTTTTTTGCCCGACAAAAATATCGTCAACGTTTTTCAATGTTACACCTCATCAGCGGTTTACAGAGATATATACAAACTTTGCGACAAATATCCTGATATAATATCAAGATTCAACATCGGACAAAGTGCCGCAAATAAACCTATACCGTGCATAATGTTGGGCAAGGGTGAAAAAACCGGATGTATAGTAGCCGGAATTCATTCAAGAGAACACATAACAATAAGCTTTACAATGAAATGCATCGAAGAATATGCTGAAGCGTACACAAATGAAGTTGATTATGGTAAATACGATATTCGAAAATTGCTTGACGAATATACTCTGTACTTTATCCCAATGTGCAATCCTGACGGTACAGATATCTCAAATGCCGGAAATAAACCTCTCATCGAAATAGAAAATTTTGAACCGGACAGCTATAAACTTAACGCAAACGGTGTTAATCTTAACAGAAACTTCCCTTATCTATGGGAACAACAGTATTCAAACTCAACATTCAAACCGGGAGACGAAAAATATCCCGGTAAATGTGCCGCAAGTGAAAATGAAACTCAGGCAATTATGAATTTGTGCACCCATAGTAACTTTGAATGGCTGCTTGATATGCACATAGTCGGAAACGGTATATATTGGAGAGATAAACTCAACAGACCTATCGAGGGTGATTACGATTTTGCAAGTGCAATTGCTGAATCCGGAGGGTACAAAGTATTTGACATTTCAAGTAATCTTCTCGGATATAGCGGAGGACTTGAAAACTGGTTTCGCTATGCCTATGGAAAACCTGCTCTTTGTATAGAAATGGTACCATATTATCAATCTGACCGTTCAAGTACTTATAGAGCATTAAACAGCTATTTCTACGAAGCAGTCAACTGGGAACAATCAAAATACACATATCTTGAAGCCATTGCTTGTACTATGAGCAATGACTGACCAATAAAGCTGTAAATTAAGCCCCAACACCTGTAAAATAACTTTCGGTGTCGGGGCTAAAATCAAGCATCCTTTTTTATGGATTTTTTCAATTGGTCGAATGTTACGCCATACTTTTCTGCAATATCCCTCGCATAACTTACACCTTCCGGCGGCGCAAGGAATACTTTATAAGAACGCTCTCCGTCATGAATACCTGTTATCAAACTTGCTACTTTTATGTCTCCTTCAAGCGAATTCATCTGCTCAAGGTGCATTGCCAATTCATGCATATGAGTATTAAAAATCGTTCTCGCTCCAAGATATCTGAGCGCACGAACAACATCTTTTGCAATGTAAAGTCCTTCTGCAAATGATGTAGTTGCAAGCGATTCGTTAAACAATAGAAGACTTTTATTTGTCGCCACAGCAAAAATTTCACTAAGTCTCTTTGATTCTTCACCAAGTCTGCCAAGGTTTACAGTCTGGTTTTCATCTACAGGAAAATGTGTGAAAATATTATCCGCAGGTGTAATTTTAAGCGACTCTGCCGGAACATAAAGTCCATGCTGTGCCATGAGGAAAACTATTCCAACTGCCTGAGTAAATGTTGTTTTTCCTCCTCGGTTAGGACCTGTCATTATATATATTCCATGCTCTTCATTGAATTCAATATCGTTTGAAATGATTTCTATCTTATCTCCACGTTCTTTATTCATTGCAAGCTTGATATTGTATAATCCTGTGGATATCATCTCACGTTTTTCGCCTTCTATAATTTCCGGTTTGCACATAGGAATACCCATATTCATAAGTTTTTCACAATATTCCGCCCATCTGATATAAAAAATGAATTCAGGTATAAGCTTCGTCAGCTTATATCCGCTGATATCAACATACATACTCAGCTTGTTCTTAAGCTGCTTTACTGTTGTACTTAACATTTCATTTACTACCCTGCTCAAAGTACTCATAAGCGGGTCATCTCCGGCTACTTTTCCAAATGTATGTATCTTCGTCATGCCATCAAATGAAGTTCCATGATGTATCTCATTCTTCTTAGACGCAAAATCAAGAAAC
>CACXGC010000009.1 GCA_902767155.1 uncultured Ruminococcus sp.
CTTTATATTTGATGTTGGATTATCAGGCTATTATAAAATCCGATACCGCCACACGCCTGCTCAATGTTTTTACATTCGAGTATATTTTTTTATCCGACAAATATTTATTTTGAAAACTATTTTTTTTACACAATCGAGAATATCTGAAAACAAAAAACCGGTGAATTTTTTAATCCACCGATTCTTTAAGGTTATTCTTTATCAGAGTTTTTTTCTTTATAGCGATGATGTCCGCTCAGGTCTGAAATCTTGATACAGCCTGTTGTACAATTTTTTGCACAAACACCGAAGTCTGGACAATCTTTACATTTTTCATAATCAACAACAGCAACGTTGTCTGTAACTGTGATTGCTTTCTGAGGACATACACGCTCACACTTTTTACATCCTATACAGCCGTTTGAACAAATTTTTCTTGTTACGGCTCCCTTATCCTTGTTACTACAAGTAACAACAACTCTTTCAACATCTGCTACGAGCGAGATAAGATGATTCGGACAAGTTTTTGTACAAATACCGCATCCTATACATTTTCTGCTGTCAACATGAGCAATACCGTTTTCAATACATATTGCATCCTGTGGGCAAGCTTTTGCGCAGTCACCAAGACCAAGACAGCCGTATGTACAGTTGCCCTTTCCACCGTAAAGCAATTTCGCCGCAGCACAACTTTCCATTCCATGATACTCTACTTTATCATTAGTTTTACTGCAATCTCCGGCGCAGTGTACAACTGCCACTTGTTCTATAACATCAGCAAATTCAACTCCAAGTACCTCGCTCAACTGCCTTGCAACTGCATCTGCTCCCGGAACACAAAGATTAGCCGGTGTTTTCGGGTTTTCACAAAGAGTCTTTGCGTAACCGTCACAGCCAGCAAAACCACACGCTCCGCAGTTTGCTCCCGGAAGACATTCACGAACTTTCGGAAATCTCTCATCTTCCTTTACCGCCATAAGTTTTGAAGCAATAACAAGCACAGCTGCACATATAATTCCTATAATAACAACAGGAATTACTGCTGTAATAATAGCTTCCATTAGTAATTCCTCCTTTATGCGAACAGATTCTCTATCACGCCGCCGAAACCCAAGAATGAAAGTGATGTAATTGCCGCAGCAATAAGCGTGATTGGAAGTCCCTGAAAACTTTTGGGAATGTCGCTTCCTTCCATTGTGGAACGCACACCTGAAAACATTACCATTGCAAGGAAGAAACCCAATCCACTTCCAAGAGAATTAACCATTGCTTCTATAAATGTATAACCTTCATCAATATTGAGGATCGTAACACCCAGAACTGCACAGTTTGTTGTTATCAAAGGAAGATAAACGCCCAGCGACTTATGAAGTGAGGGTATATATCTTTTCAGAACAATTTCAACAAGCTGAACCAATGCTGCAATCACCAAAATAAAAACTATTGTCTGCAAATATCCAAGGTCATTCGGATTCAGCAAAAACATCTGTATAGGCCATGTTACAGCTGTTGCCATAAGCATTACAAATATAACAGCAAGGCTCATTCCTGTTGCACTATCCAGCTTTTTGGATACGCCAAGAAAAGGACAAATACCCAGAAATCTTGACAAAACATAGTTGTTTATGAAAACTGCGGAAAGCAGTATAATGATAAGTTTAGTCATTTGCAGCTACCTCCTGTGTTTTTTCCGAGCAGCCTGTTTTGCCGCAGGCTTCTGCCTGAGGACAGCCTTCGCAACCAAAATCTTTCTTCTTCGGTTTTTCTTTTGCAAACTTATTCATAAATGCAATCAAAAGTCCGAATACAAAAAATCCGCCGGGAGCCATTGTCATAATAGATATGTGATTATCAATCAGTACAGGTATCTCAAGACCGCAGAATGTTCCGCTGCCAACAATTTCACGAATCGTTGCCATGAGAAACAACGCAAAAGTAAATCCAAGTCCCATTCCAAGACCATCAATGGCCGAATCAAACACTTTATTCTTATTAGCAAACATTTCTGCACGTCCCAGAATGATACAGTTTACAACTATCAGCGGAAGATAAATTCCAAGCGATTCATCCAAAGCAGGTGCAAATGCTTTGACAAGCATCTGTACTGCTGTAACAAATCCCGCAATCAGAACTATATAGCATGGAATTCTGACCTTATCCGGAATAACATTACGAAGTGCCGAAATTACAATATTGGAGCAAAGCAAAACTATCGTTGCAGCAGCACCCATACCAAGTGCATTTATAACACTGGTAGAAGTTGCAAGTGTAGGACAAGTTCCGAGTACAAGAACAAGTACAGGATTTTCCTTTATAAAACCTTTTGTCAGATTTTTCCACGTGTTCATTGCTTTGCCTCCTTTACTGTTTTATAAGCTTCAAACGCTGAGGCTATAGCCTTTTTATAAGCCGTTGAAGAAATCGTTGCACCTGTCAGCGCATCAACTTCTTTATAGCTGTCAGCATCTTTTCCTACATAATTTTCTCTGTAGCCGCTGCCATTATCAACAACTCTCGAACCAATTCCGCTTGTTTCACTGTGTGATAATGTTTTGACAGCTTCTATAGTTCCATCCATATGCATACCACATATAAGTCTTATATCTCCACCATAACCCTTCTGAGTCATCATGAAAACGTATCCGCTGTCATTACTTCCGCGAAATACAGCTGTTACTCCTTCCGGCAGATTTTTTATATCAAGTTCTTCAAAATCTTTTGCTTCGCTCAGAACTTCTGCTCTTGCTTCGGCAGCAGCTTTTTCCTCGGCTGCTTTTATTATAGGCTGAGTAACCATATTGACATAGGCGAGCAAAGCAGTTACAATCAGACAAATTGACGCAAGTACCACTATCGGTTTGATAATGTCTTTCATGACTTTGCACCTCCTACCAAAGGTTTGTTCCTTGTAAGCTTAGAAATATACGGTGTAAGAATATTCATAAGCAATATGGAGAAGGAAACACCCTCTGGGAGATTTCCCCAGAAACGTATCAAAATCGTGATAAGTCCGCATCCTACACCAAAAATCACTTTACCCCACTTTGTAGGCGGTGTAGTTGCATAATCTGTTGCCATGAATACGGCACCAAGAAGAAGACCGCCGGAAAGCACCTGATACAATACATCCTTTCCGCAAATAAGAGACATAAGTGCAACAGTTGCAATAAAAGCAACCGGTGTATGCCAACTTATAACTCCTCTTATCAGAAGATACAGACATCCGAGTATAATTGCAAGCGCACAGGTTTCACCAAGACAACCGGCATGATTACCAAGGAACAGATCAAGATAAGACGGCATCATAGAAGTTGTTCCTTTTGCTGCTGCGACAAGAGGTGTAGCTGATGAAATTGCATCCGTCATTTTCAATGTTCCCGGATAAACCCAGTTTGTCATAGAACCTGCAAAAGCCGTCATCATAATGATACGGGCAGTTATTGCCGGATTTGCAAAATTCTGTCCTATTCCGCCAAAAAGCTGCTTTACAACAATAACAGCAGTGATACTTCCGAAAATTGCCTGCCATATCGGAATACTTACCGGCAGATTGAACGCAAGAAGTAAACCTGTGACAACTGCCGATAAATCCGATATTGTATTCTCACGCTTACAAAGCTTTTCAAACAAAAATTCTGACAATACACAGGTTGCTACACAAACACATATTACAAGCAAACTTCTTAACCCGAAGATAACAACGGATGCTATGGCAGCAGGCATCAATGCAATTATAACATCAAGCATAATATTCTGCGTAGTTCGCTTGCTTGAAAAATGCGGTGAAACATTTGAGATCAGTTTTTCCATCATTTACCCTCCTTCTCAGCTTTTTTAGCTGCAAGGTACTCACGGAGCTTTATTTTCGCCAATTTATTTGTCTGAACAAGAGGACGGTTTGCCGGACATATATATGAGCAGCATCCACATTCCATACAAAGATCAACACAAAGTTTTTCAAGGTCTTCTCCAGAATTAAGCTTATATGCCAATGCAATTGCTCTTGGATCAAGTCTGAACGGACAATGATTCATGCAAGCTCCACAGCTTATACAAGCTGTTGTTTTCAATGGCGCAGCCTCTTTTTTACCCATAGCGATAATGGCATTTGTGTTTTTCAATACCGGCTCATTCAAAGACGGAACTGCAATTCCCATCATCGGACCGCCATAAAGAACTTTCGCCGGATCTTCACTGAATCCTCCTGCTGAATTAACAAGATATTCTATACTCGTTCCTATTGGTGCAATAACATTCTTAGGTTCTTTGATAGCCGAACCGTCAACTGTAATGCACTTTTCAACCAACGGTACACCCTTTTCAAGATATTCTCCGATAAATGAAAGAGTCGTAATATTTATAACAATAACTCCAACATCAAGCGGAAGTCCACCTTTTGGTATCACTCTGCCAACCGTGTTATAAACAAGAACTTTTTCACCGCCCTGAGGATACATTGACGGAAGTACATGAACCTCAACACCCTCATTTTTTTCTGCCATTTCCTTCATCTTGCTTATTGCTTCAGGCTTATTGCTTTCGATACCGATAATAAAATGTTTAGCACCAAGAAATTTCTTTATCGCATCTATGCCCTTGGAAACATAATCACATTTGTCGATCATTGTACGAGTATCTGATGTGATATACGGCTCACATTCAGCTGCGTTTACCACAACGTGTTCGATCTTCGACAAATCCTTTACTTTCAGCTTTACAAAGCTCGGAAAACCTGCACCGCCAAGACCTACAACTCCGCTCAACTTTACAGTTTCAATAAAGCTGTCAAAATCTGTAGGTTCAGGTTTTTTTACACCTTCATACATTTCCTGCTGTCCATCAGACTCAATAACGACACAGGGAACTTTTGTACCCATGGATGTGACCATCTCATCCACTTTAGAAACCGTACCGGAAACACTTGCGTGAATGTTTGACGAAACAAAACCGTCTGCTTCACCAATAAGCTGTCCGACTTTGACCTTGTCGCCGCGTTTCACAATTACCTTTGCCGGCTTACCTATATGCATTGACATTGGAATACAGACAGTCTGCGGCACAGGAATTCTTACCGGTACACTTTCAGCGGTGTTTTTCTTATGGGGTACCTTAACACCGTGCAATTTCATGTTTCTTCCTCCGATCATTTTTTTCTTTTTACCCTATCCATCGCCACTATGACGACAGAACAGTTTATGCGCTCTATGCACAAACATATACTATTATACTACAATTTATGATAATAACCAATATTTTTTTCTGATAAATTAGGAAATATTTTGCTGTAAATTTTTGATAAATAGTACATATTTTTCTAAAACAAAGTCCCGCCCTTATGGACGGGAGCAATAATTCATGTTTTTGATAAAACAAACAACAAACGATCCATATCTGCCGGCTTATTGAATACAGATGGTGAAATTCTTACAGCACCGGTTTTCAGTGTTCCCATAGCTTCATGCGCAGTCGGAGCGCAATGCAAGCCCGCACGAACTGCTATACCGTTTTTATTCAGTATTTCAGCAACTTCTTCACTTGCATATCCCTTGCAGTTGAACGAAAGTACAGGAACATAATACTCTTTCTCCGGTTCGGGAGTATATAGTATTATCTTTGACATTCTCTGAAATTTTTCGTACAAGTAGCGTATCATGCGAAATTCATGTTCTGCTATTCTGTCATAACCTTTTGCAGAAACAAAACTTATGCCTGCCTTTAATCCCATAATTCCAGGAAAATTAGGCGTACCACTTTCAAAACGATCCGGAAATTCTTCTGGCTGTACAAGAGAAATTGAATTACTGCCAGTACCACCTTCAATAATCGTATCCGGCATAATCTGCTCAGACAACAACATTAATCCAGTACCCATCGGTCCATACAGTCCTTTGTGTCCGGCAGTACATACTATATCAAAGCCATTGTGCATATCAACCGGCAAAATTCCGGCTGACTGTGCTGCATCAACAATCATTACAAGACCGTAGGCATGTGCCAATGCACAAAGACGTTCTATCGGCAAACGTATCCCCCACACATTTGATGCGTGAGTACAAATAACAGCCTTTGTTTTTGAGTTTATAGCATGACGAAAACTATCCAACGTCTTATCATTATCACATGGATATACTTCCGCTTTTGTATAAGTTACACCTATACCCTTAAGCTTTTCAAGCGGACGCATGACAGCATTATGCTCAAGTGACGAAACAACTGCATGATCGCCGCTTTTCAATATTCCTTTTATCGCCATATTCAAAGATGTTGTACAGTTTCCTGTAAAAATCACATTCTGCTCATTTTCCATTCCAAAAAAATCTGATACTGTCTGACGAGCAGAAAAAATTTTTCCCGCTGCGCCCAACGACAAAGAATGACCGCTGCGTCCGGGATTTGATGATTGTTTGACAGCGTTTGAAACTGCTGCTGTAACAGTTTGAGGTTTCGGATAGGTTGTAGCGGAATTATCAAAATATATCATTTTTCACCGTCTCCCTCCGAGCGTCCCATAACTCTGACACCATTACGCAAAAGTATCTGCTCAGCTTCGTCAACTTTTTCTTTTTTTACAATAAGGCTGTAACTACAGCTTTTTTCACCATCATGCTTGACTGTTTTTTTCACTTCCGCCTTTATACCTATTGATCTCAGAATTTTTTGACCTCTCAGAGCATAGGTAACAGACGACACGGTTATTGCAGAGTTGCCCAATCTGATCACCTCTCTTTTTAACAGATTATGCATACACATACAAAAATGTACCTCAAATACACGCTGCATTATAAAAATCCTGCGCAATTATTGACATAAACAAATAAATATGTTAGAATTATCCTCGTGAAAGAGGGGAGCTTGTGTACAGGCTGAGAGGAAATGTAAATTTCGACCCTGAACCTGATTTGGATAATGCCAACGTAGGGACTATAACGTATCGCATCAGAGATTTCCAAATCGGGAATCTCTTTTTATTTTTCCGGAGGTGAAAAAAATGGTTATTATCAACGGAAATGCAGTCGATGCTGCTGGTAAGACAGTTTCACAATACATCTTACAGACAGATTACAACATTTCAAGAGTTGCAATTGAACTTAATGGTGACATACTTCCTAAATCACAGTATGATTCTACTATACTCAACGACAACGATGTTGTTGAAATTGTAGGCTTCGTAGGAGGTGGCTGATGTGGAACTGAGCGAAGACCAAACTGAAAGATACGCAAGACACCTTGTGCTTCAAGAAATAGGCGAAACAGGACAAAAAAAACTGATAAATTCCAAAGTACTTGTAATTGGTGCCGGCGGTCTTGGCTCCGCAGCTATAATGTATCTTGCTGCGGCAGGGGTTGGTACTATCGGTATCGTTGATTATGATAAAGTCTCACTCTCAAATCTTCAACGCCAAATAATACACAACAATTCCGATAAGAATTTGAATAAAACAAGCTCTGCCGCCAAAAAAGTCCACGCCCTTAACCCCGATGTCAAAACTATAATTTTTAATGAGCATCTGACACCCGATAACATTATGGATATCATTCGTGATTTTGAATTCATTATCGACTGTACAGACAGATTTGAAACAAAATTTCTTATAAATGATGCTTGCGTTATTGCTGGAAAACCATACTCTCACGCCGGTGTTATACGTTTTGAAGGTCAGGCAATGACATATGTCCCGAAAAAAGGCCCTTGTCTGCGCTGTATGATTGGTGATGTTCCTCACAATTCTCCTGTTTGCAGCGAAGTAGGAGTACTTGGCGCTGTTGTCGGCGTACTTGGAAGTATACAGGCTCTTGAAGCTATAAAATACATTGTAGGTACAGGCGAACTTATGTGCGGACGAGTTTTCTCATTCAATGGATTATCAATGCAAACTCGTCTGCATAGAATCTCCGGGAGTAATCCCGAATGTAAAATCTGCGGTGTTAAACCAACTATAATAAATCTCAATGGCAATCGCAAAGATTATGACATATCTTGTTGAAAAAGGTGATAAAATGAAAAATGATGATAAACTCATACTGGGCAGAAAGGAATTCAATTCAAGATTCATTCTCGGCTCAGGAAAATATTCTCTTTCTCTAATCGAGTCGGCAATAAAAGATGCCGGCGCAGAAATAATAACATTGGCTGTCAGAAGAGCAAATACAAAAGAACATGAAAATATTCTTGACTACATTCCCGAAAATGTTACACTTCTTCCTAATACTTCGGGTGCAAGAAACGCTGATGAGGCTGTACGTATTGCCAAACTTGCAAGAGAACTCGGCTGCGGAAATTTCGTAAAAGTCGAAATCATGAGAGACTCAAAATATCTCCTGCCCGACAATAACGAAACTGTAAAAGCAACAGAAATTCTTGCAAAAGAAGGTTTTGTTGTTCTCCCTTATATGTACCCCGACCTTTACGCTGCAAGAGCTCTCGTCGATGCCGGTGCATCTGCCGTAATGCCTCTTGCCTCCCCCATCGGCTCAAACAAAGGTCTTGCCACTAAGGAATTTATTCAGATACTTATCGACGAAATAGATCTTCCTGTAATCGTTGATGCCGGTATCGGCAGACCTTCTCAGGCTTGCGAAGCTATGGAAATGGGCGCTGCTGCAATTATGGCAAATACCGCACTTGCAACAGCAGGCAATCTTCCCTTGATGGCATCTGCTTTTAAATCTGCAATTATCGCCGGAAGAAACGCTTTTCTCGCCAAACCCGGCAGAGTACTTTCAAGAGGTGCGTCTGCATCTGACCCTCTTACAGGATTTCTTCATAACTGAGGTGGCTATCATGGAAAACAGTTTCTTTATTGATTCTGACAAACTTTCTCCTGCTGCTCTTGAAAAAAAACACAGGCTTGAAAACGACCCTTCTTCAAGAACTAACCATATGGAATATATGGAAGGAATGGAGATAATTCACTCCGATATATGCGAAAAAGTAATGTCACAAGTTGCCGGATACGATTATTCTAAATATACTGCCCATGATGTCATTGCAGCCCTTGAACATGAAAACTGTTCTATAGAGGATTTCAAAGCACTTCTTTCCCCTGCCGCAGAACCTTTTCTCGAACGCATAGCACAGCGTGCAAAAGCCGAAACAGGAAAACATTTTGGAAATACAGTCTACCTTTTCACACCGTTGTACATCGCCAATTATTGCGAAAATTACTGTGTTTACTGCGGATTTAACTGCTATAACGACATAAGACGAATGAAACTCAGCATAGAACAGATTGACCGTGAAATGAAAATCATCGCCGATTCTGGTATGGAAGAAATTCTTATCCTCACGGGTGAAAGCAGGTCTAAAAGCGGTATTGAATATATAGGCGAGGCTTGTAAACTTGCAAGAAAATATTTCCGTATGGTCGGACTGGAAATATATCCTGTTAATACCGACGAATACAGATATCTTCACGAATGCGGCGCAGATTATGTTACTGTATTTCAGGAAACATATGATACCGAAAAGTATGAAAAGCTTCACCTAATGGGTCACAAAAGAGTATGGCCCTATCGTTTTGATGCTCAGGAAAGAGCACTCATGGGCGGTATGAGAGGTGCAGGTTTTTCTGCTTTGCTTGGTCTGGCTGATTTCAGAAAAGATGCTCTTGCAAGCGCTCTACACGTATACTATTTACAAAGAAAATACCCTCATGCCGAAATGTCACTTTCTTGTCCAAGACTTCGACCCATAATCAATAATGACAAAATTAATCCTCTCGATGTTCACGAAACCCAACTTTGTCAAGTGCTTTGCGCTTACCGTATATTTATGCCGTTCGTTGGTATAACTGTTTCTTCCAGAGAAAGTGAGTCTTTCCGAAACGGTATTGTAAAAATTGCCGCAACTAAAATTTCCGCCGGAGTTTCTACCGGTATAGGCGACCATGAAAGCAAGTACAGCGGAAAAAAATCCGATAGCACCGAAGGCGATGAACAGTTTGAAATAAGCGATGACAGAAGTCTCGATAAAATGTACAATGATATGTCGGCCGAAGGACTCCAGCCTGTTTTGAATGACTATATTTATGTTTGAGGAGGCTTCATACATGAAACATTTTGATACAAGTCTGTATTTTATCACAGACAGTACATTCTGCCCGGAAGATGAATTTCTCAGACGTGTTGAACTTGCGCTCATGGGCGGTGCGTCCATCATTCAGCTCAGAGAAAAAACAAATTCTGCACGTGAATATATGAAGCTTGCAGAAAAAGTTCATATAATTTCTCAGAAATACAATGTACCGCTCATTATTGATGACCGTCTTGATGTTGCAATGGCAATCGGTGCGGAAGGTGTTCACCTTGGTCAAAGTGACCTGCCTGTTGATGCTGCACGTAAAATTGCAGGTGAATCTATGATTATAGGTGCAACCACAAAAACTGTTACTCAAGCTTTGGAAGCATATGAAAACGGGGCAGATTATCTTGGTGTAGGAGCTATATATCCCACAACAACAAAAGTCAAAACAATTCTGACTTCTACAGATACACTAAAAGACATATGTAAAGCTGTTCCAATACCAGTTAACGCAATCGGCGGTCTTAACAAAGATAATATACACGTACTGAAAAATACCGGTATCGCCGGTATCTGTGCAGTTTCCGCCATAATGAAAGCAGATGACCCTATGAATGCGACATCCGAACTAAAACAAGCTGCAAAAGCTTTAGGACTTATAAAATAATATATAAATACAAACAAATCTTTAAATTAGTTTTTATGCGGCGGACCGGGGGCACCACCTTCTGTCGCTATATAAAAATAATGCTAAGAAAGGAAGTATATAATGAAAACAGCATTATCAATCGCCGGAAGTGATTCCTGCGGAGGCGCCGGTATTCAAGCAGATATTAAAACAATCACAATGAATGGTGTATACGCAATGACTGCCGTTACGGCTCTCACTGCACAAAACACAACCGGCGTAAGGGCTATCATGGAATCTGATCCGGAATTTCTCGGTCAGCAAATTGATGCGGTTTTTGAAGATATCCGTCCCGATGCGGTCAAGATCGGTATGGTTTCCTCTGCCGGTCTGATTGAAATTATTGCAGAAAAGCTTGTTTTCTACAAAGCGAAAAATATCGTTGTTGACCCCGTAATGGTGGCAACAAGCGGTGCAAGACTTATCAGTGAAGATGCTATCGCCGTACTTAAACAAAAACTTCTGCCTATTGCTTCACTGATTACTCCAAATATTCCCGAAGCGGAAGTACTCGCAGATATGAACATACAAAATGAAAACGATATGCTCACCGCAGGCAAAATTATCCATCAAAAATTTTCGTGTGCTGTTCTTATCAAGGGTGGGCACAAAGTCAATGACGCTACGGATATTCTCTTTTTCGGCGGACAGGTTACTCGTTTTGAGGGAAAAAGAATCAATAACCCGAACACACACGGAACAGGCTGTACACTATCTTCTGCAATCGCCGCAAATCTTGCAAAGGGCTTTAACCTGACTGATTCAGTCAAGCGAGCAAAAGATTATATATCCCTTGCACTTGCAGATATGCTTGACCTCGGCAAAGGCTCAGGACCAATGAACCATGCGTTTGATTTGAACGGAAAATTTTCCGAATATAACATCTGAAAGGAACTTGAATACCATGAGAAACTACAAAACACAAATGGAAGCTGCCAAAAAGGGAATTATTACTCCAGAAATGAAAACCGTTGCTGAAAAAGAATACAAAACCCCCGAAGAAATCTGTGCATCAGTCGCAAAAGGTGAAGTTTGTATTCCGTGCAACATACGCCACGCTTCAATTTCCGCTGAAGGAATCGGTGCCGGACTCCGTACAAAAATAAATGTAAATCTCGGCATTTCCGGCGACTGCAAAAATTACGATGTTGAAATGCAGAAAGTCGATATGGCTCTCAAATTCGGTGCAGAGGCTATTATGGATCTTAGCAACTACGGCAAAACAAATACCTTCCGTCAGGAACTTGTGAAAAAATCTCCTGCAATGATAGGCACTGTACCAATGTATGATGCTATCGGATATCTTGAAAAGGATCTGCTCGAAATCACTGCAGAAGATTTCCTCAAAGTTGTACGTGCACACGCTGAGGAAGGCGTTGACTTTATGACTATTCATGCCGGAATAAACCGCCGTGCAGTTGAGGCTTTTATGCGTGACAAGAGAAAAATGAACATTGTTTCACGTGGCGGTTCACTTCTCTTTGCATGGATGATGATGACCGGAAACGAAAATCCTTTCTACGAATACTACGACAAAGTTCTTGACATTCTTGAAGAATATGATGTTACAATCAGTCTTGGCGATGCACTCCGTCCGGGATGCATTGATGACAGCACTGATGCCGGACAGATAGCCGAACTTATTGAACTTGGCGCTCTTACCGAAAGAGCATGGGCAAGAAATGTTCAGGTTATGGTCGAAGGTCCGGGTCATATGGCAATGAATGAGATTGCTGCAAATATGAAACTGCAAAAACGTCTCTGTCACAACGCTCCTTTCTACGTACTCGGTCCTCTCGTTACTGATATTTTCCCCGGATATGACCACATCACATCCGCTATTGGCGGTGCTATAGCTGCTGCAAGCGGTGCAGACTTCCTCTGTTACGTCACACCTGCTGAACATCTCAGACTTCCCGATCTGAACGACGTAAAAGAAGGCATAATCGCAAGCCGCATCGCTGCTCACGCTGCTGATATTGCAAAGGGTGTACCTCATGCAAGAGAAAAAGATAATGAAATGGCAGAAGCACGTCATGCTGTTGACTGGGAAAAAATGTTCGAGATAGCAGTTGACGGCGAAAAAGCAAGAGCATATTTTGAAAGTACTCCTCCGGCTGACAGACATACCTGTTCTATGTGCGGAAAAATGTGTGCTGTAAGAACCACCAATATGATACTCGAAGGCAAAAAAGTAGAATTTTGCAGTGAACAGTGATATTTTAAAAAAGTCATCCCCATCGGCAATGAAAAGAAGTAATTACCGGTGGGGATATTTATGTAAAAAAAGTTCCGCACTGCATAAAATTACACAGTGCGGTAATACGTTTCTCAGAATTTACAAAACATCAGAAATGCTAATTTCTCAGCAGTCATTATTCACCAAAATATCTCTTAAGAAGTCCTGCGAAGCCTGCGCCGTGGCGAGCTTCATCCTTAGCCATCTCGTGAACAGTATCATGTATTGCGTCAAGATTCTGTGCCTTTGCTTTCTTTGCAAGTTCAAACTTTCCGGCACAAGCTCCTGTTTCAGCATCTACACGCATCTGGAGATTCTTCTTAGTGCTGTCGGTAAGAACTTCACCAAGCAATTCAGCAAATTTCGCAGCGTGTTCGGCTTCTTCAAAAGCATATTTTGTAAATGCAGCAGAAATTTCAGGATATCCTTCACGGTCAGCCTGTCTTGCCATAGCAAGATACATACCTACTTCGCTGCATTCACCATTGAAGTTTGCAACCAACTCGGCATAAATCTCAGGATCAACACCTTTTGCAGAACCAAGTTCGTGAATAGTTGCAAATGATACCTCTCCCTTTACCTCATTGAATTTTTCCTTTGGTGCTTTACAGATAGGACATTTCTCGGGAGCTTCTTCGCCCTCATAAACATAACCGCATACCTGACAAACAAACTTTTTCATTTTGAGTTACCTCCATTTTTTTAATTATGATCAGACGCCGTGACATTACAGCCGTCAAAAATCCTGCTTTTCCCTGCAGCCGTTACAAAATCCGTAGAAAACTATATTATGGTCTTCTACAGTAACACCGCACTCCTTCGCAACGTAATCATATATATTGCAGTCAACAAAATTGCGCTTTATCGGAACATCTATAACAGAAAGGCATCTTGTACAGACAAAGTGCGGATGCTGTGACATATCTGCATCAAAACGTTCTTTGCCGTTCACAACTCCTACACATTTAGTCAGCCCCAGTTCCTTGAACACTGTCAGATTACGATATACTGTTCCAAGACTAAGATCGGGAATTGAAGGTTTGAGTTGATCGTACACCCATTCTGCGGTAGGATGCGACTTTGTAGAAGCAAGCGTCTCGTAAATTGCTTCTCTCTTCGCACTGAAATTGCGTTTTGCTTGCATCTTAATCGCCACCTCATCATTTAACCGCAATATTTTGATAACAATTACTGATATGTTATTAATATAACACAAATTTCACTGCTTGTAAAGTTTTTTTCTGATAATATATCAGTTAATTTTTACGTATCTCGAAAATACAAAACCTTGTATTCCGTTGAATCGTGTCAAATACCATTCACCATCTGACTCTATTATCGGAATTTTAGCTCCTCTCGGAATTTTTGCAATTATAGCTGAATCAGTTGATGGTCGCTGACGTAAATTTAATGCTGTACTCTGTGTTGTCACAATGCCTGTACGTATGGAATCCGGCTGACGAAACGGTACACCAAGAAATTCAGCTGTTGACATTGAAAGATTTTCGGCAATTATTCCTATATTTTCCCTGATCCATCTAGCATCCTGACGATTATCATGATAGGCAACTTCTATTAAAATAGTCGGTGCTGCTGTACGAACTATCTCCGCAAGAGTCGTAGTCGGGACAGTTCTGACTAACTGCGGCTCAGGATATATTTTTTTAAAATTCTCTGCAAATATTTCTGCTGCACGTTTGCTTTTAGCTGAATCAGGATAAAAAAATATCAATGTTCCACGGTTCTGACCTGCTGATTCTGCCGGAGATGCATTTGAGTGAATAGCTAAATGAAATTGATAACTTCCAGCATTCGATTGGGCAATAGAACCGCTTACAGTTTTTTCCGGGTCGTTCCTTACAAAATTAATTCCGGATGCAATAAGATATGGTTCCATAGCATCTGCTATCAGATTCATATAATATTCTTCATTTCCTCCGTCAATATATGGATTGAATTCCTGTGTTGACGGACTAAGAAAAATTGTAGGCATAAAATTCCTCCCCGAATTATTATAATTGCCATTATGAAAATATGCTCTCAAAAAAGTTTTCAGAACTTACTTTATCCGGTCTGAGAAATCTATGAAGATGAAAAAGATCATCTTCCGATGTTATTACATTAACTTTTTCTTCACAATCAAGAATAGCTTCAAATCCCATTGACCTGACTATTTCTTCTGTTCCCTGACTTTTTGCCCCGAAAGGATAAACAAATGTCTGCGGAGTTTTCCCAACATTTTTCTTTATACTTTCATTTGCTTTTTTCAGATCTTCTTTCAAACGAATTTTATATTCTTCATCTGATTCACCTTTTGCTATTGCTGCTCCACGTTTTTCGCCGCTTATATGATGAAGATCATATGTGTGATTTTGAATTTCTATTAGCCCACTATCAGACATCTCTTTAAGTTCCTTCCATTGGCACTGCGACCACAAAGGACTCCTGTACATCTCATATTCTGCTTCGTCTGCCGAGATACCTATCGGTGATATAACAGCCTTCATACCATATTTTTTCAGCAGCGGATACGCATAAGTATAATTATTCAAATATCCGTCATCAAATGTCAGTATAATCGGATTTTCAGGCAGCGGCTTATCATTTTTTACACTGTCTATCAGTTCCGATATCAATATTGTATTATAACCATGATTTTTAAGGTACTGTAAATCATTTTCAAAGCATTTTGGATCTATCATATACTGATTTCTCCTGCTTTCATCTTCACATAACCCGTGATACATAAGAACAGGCAATTTTATCCCCACCTCATCAGTTTGTACAGGTACAGCGTAAAAACTCAGGGACGCACAAATGCCTATTATAAATGCAGCGATTGCAGCAAGAACAATCTGCTTTTTCCCAAATGTAATATACATGATTATTTCCTCCACTAATTTTTTTAAATCAATAAAAACTATTGAATAATAACGAAAAATATAGTATAATTATATAAATTTGGTTGCAAATGGTATATTGATAAATTCTTTCAAAAAATTCGAGAGGTGAATATAATAATGAATAATTCAAACAAGGTAGTTGACTTTTTTGTTGGTCAGCCTACATATAACGATGACAAAGACTATGCCGCTTTTGCTTATTTCAGTGCACCACTTAATATGTTTTTTCTGGCGTGTCTGCTTCTGCACAGTGTTTATCTTGTTATCTTTTCATATTGCATGATTCCGGTTATGCTGATGATAAACGGAATATGCGTTGTCATGTATACTTTGTTTACATTCCTCTTGCGGCGTTTCAAAGGTTCATGGCTACCGTGTACTTTGCTTGCGGCAATCGAATTATTTGTACATCAGGTATTGACAGTGCGTTTCTTTGGTATTGCTCCGGGATTCCAGTATCTCCTCATACCACTCATGTTTATAACTGTCTTTATCAGAAAAAAGGGCGAAATATTCAAGTTTATACGAAAACTTATCATTCTTCTTGCAGCAGGAACATTTATTTGTCTGGTAGTATTCTTCAGTGATCTTGAACCACAGTACACTCTTCCCGAAAATATCGTGACAACCTTGCTGGTTATAAACTGCATTACAAGTTTCACTGTTACACATATATTCACCGGACGTGTCGTTCATTCCCTTGATGAGAAAAGAAGTGAACTTAACACAAGTGTTAATGAAAAAACAGATGAAATCGCCTCAATGCAGAATCAGATAATAATCAGTTTCGCAAATATCATAGAGGCACGAGACGGCAGCACCGGCAAACATGTAAAACGTACAAGTGAATATGTCGAAGCACTGGTCAAAGAACTGCACCGAAGCGGCGATTACAAAGAAGTTCTTGACGAAAGATATATGCACGATACCATGATGGCTGCACCTCTCCACGATATCGGAAAAATAACTATTCCCGATTCCATCCTAACAAAAGCAGGCAGACTGACTCAACAGGAATTTGAAACTATCAAACTCCACACTGTAAGCGGTAAAAAAATTATAGAGGAAGCTATGGCAGATATTGAAGACAGCCAGTTTCTTGAAGTTGCAAAATCAGTTGCACTTTCTCACCACGAATGTTGGGACGGTTCAGGTTATCCGCACGGCATTTCCGGTGATGATATCCCGCTTTGCGCAAGAATTATGACAATTGCTGACTACTTTGATGCACTCGTTGCCAAAAGGAGCTACAAGGCAGCTCTTCCTACTTCTGTCGTATTCGATAACATAAAAGAACAGCGTGGAAAGAAATTTGATCCGGTTGTTACAGATGCTTTTCTCAGAATAAGAGAAAAAATAGACGCAATTGCAAAAGCAAACGCAGATTAATATTTCATAAAAGGCAGCGGAATTGTACCGCTGCTTTTTTCATCCAATTTCGGTATTTTGTCCAATTTTGATTTAAAAAATTTGACACACCGACGAATAAGATTTATAATATGACCATAAAAATTACAACGAGACAGGAGGATACCCTATGAAGAAAAAGAAACATAAGGAGGAGATATATCTGCCTAAACCGCCGTCATCTTACGAAGATAACAGTACAGGAGAAGAAAAGCAAAAAATGCAGGATCTCCATAAAAAATATGACAACAAAAATTCTGAAATTCCAGAGTTGTCCCAAAGAGAAAAAGAACATCTTACTTATCTCATGGTAATGGACTGTTACAATGAAGCAAAAATTAAAAGAACTAACGCCAGACGTTACGGTTCACTTTTCATTATAAT
This sequence comes from uncultured Ruminococcus sp., assembly GCA_902767155.1. Classification (GTDB taxonomy): domain Bacteria; phylum Bacillota; class Clostridia; order Oscillospirales; family Acutalibacteraceae; genus UBA1213. The sequence continues at coordinate 17,622 of CACXGC010000009.1, forward strand.
ATCCGGATCAATATTTCTTACACTTATGTTCAGTCTGGAAGCTAAAATAGAACTGCTTTGCATATGGATAGCAACCATACTGTACTGTGTTTCGGTTATGCTTAAAGCTGATTACAGATATCAAAATTTTAAGGAAATTTTGGGCGTTGCAGATGAAAATGATTACTATGGTATGGATGATGACGATCCTCCGCAACAGATACCGGAAAAGTCAGAACCTGAAAAAGCTGAAAATACTGATACAAAGGAGTGATCTCAAATGAGAAATATATTTAAGATATTCAAGAGCGATCTAAAAAATATTGCCAGAAACATAATTGTTTTTATCGTCATTATAGGCATATCAATTCTGCCGGCACTGTATGCATGGTTCAACATTGCGGCAAACTGGGATCCGTATTCAAGTACAAACGGAATCAGCTTTGCAGTATGCTCAAAAGATAAAGGCTATTCCTATAAGGTACTCACAATGAATGCCGGAGATCAAATCGTCGAAAATCTGAAACAAAATGATAAGATGGGCTGGACTTTCGTAGACGAACAGGAAGCAATAGACGGTGTTGAAAACGGTACTTACTATGCCGCTGTCATAATACCCGAAAATTTCAGCGAATGTCTTTTTTCTGTAACAACAGGCAAATTCAATCAGGCAAAACTTCAATACTACATCAATGAAAAGAAAAACGCTGTTGCTCCTAAAATCACTGACAAGGGTGTACAAACCATTCAGGAAAGCGTAAACGAAACTTATGTCAGCACAGTAACCAATGTTATCGCAACAACATTGAATCTTACAACAGATGATATTACAAAAACCAAAAAAGAAACCGCCGATAAAATTACGGACTCACTCGATAACACGAAAAATGACATTGTTAGTTTTGAGAAAACCGTCGATGTGGTAATTTCTTCCCTTGATACAATAGACGGAATAGTAAAAGCTAACAAAGATATGCTGCCTGTCGTTCAACAAAAAATCGAACAGACAAGCAATATTCCAAAAGATATCAAAGGTACACTCCGCTCTGTTCAAAAATCATCAGCTCTTATTACAGAAGCAGTAAACGACATAATCAACTCGTTGAAAACTTATACAGAAAAACTACAATCAAAACTTGAAGAATCTTTTGCAAATATTGAAACAGATTCAGCTTCTGCCGCTGAAACGCTCAGAAGTATGACCATTATTTCCGAAAAAATAATTGCTGTCAATAATCACATCATAAACATACTTGAAACCGCTCAGGAGAGTTTCGGAGTTGATACAACATCTGTAACAGATAAGCTTAACCTTGCTAATGAACATCAGGCAGATATAATTTCATCCGTAAATAATGCCGGTGATACGATAGAAAAAACAGGTTCTATACCTCAGAAAACACAGAACGATCTTCGTAAATTAGTATCCGATTCTTCTAAAGATTTCGAGGTCATAAGTTCTTCTTTCTCTGCAATAAAAACACAGTTAGACAATGCAGTAAACAATGTTTACGATTCACTCGATAATGCAACACAAATACTGCTTAATCTGAGCGGCGATGTACCAAATATCGGAAATGCTCTTGACAATACTTCTGCTACTATCTCATCAATGAGAAAAACTTTTGAAAACCTAAAAGATTATCTTGATTCCGCTATAACAAAAATTGACAACATGAAGGCAAAAGTTATAGAAATCCGTGACAGTACTGTTGTTGAAGACATTGTAATGCCTATTATACAAGATCCGAAAGCTCTTGGCGATTTCGTTTCAAGTCCTGTTGCCATAAATACAACACGAATCCATCCTGTAATTAATTACGGTTCTGCAATGACACCTTTTTACAGCTCGCTCGCATTTTGGGTTGGAGGTATTATTCTTGTGGCAGTACTGAAAACCGATCTTACTAAGCATGAACTCCGCCGTCTTGACAAACCTACTACTACTCAGCTTTTCTTTGGCAGATATCTCATTTTCTTTTTCATAGGTCAGTTACAATCTTTGATAATATCCCTCGGTGATATTTTCTTTCTCAAAGTTCAGATAAACGACCCTTTGATGTTTGTTGTCGGAAGCTTACTCTCAAGTTTTGTTTACACGCTGATAATATATTCATTGACAATAACTTTCAGCACTATTGGAAAGGCTCTTGCAGTTATTATACTTGTTATACAAATAGCAGGTTCAGGCGGAACTTTCCCTATAGAAGTACTTCCCGAACCATTCCGTGTAGTATCACCTTTACTTCCGTTCAAATACGGCATAAATGCTCTGCGTGAAGCTGTTGCCGGTTCTGATGTCTCTGCATTTGGAATTCATATTCTTTACCTTTTCGCATTTGTACCTTTTGCGCTTTTGCTCGGACTTCTTCTCAGAAAACCTTGCATAAAGCTTATAACATTCTTCAATGAACGTGTTGAGGAAAGTGACATTGTTATATAAATACTTCATACTTCTCAAAATAGCAAAAAGTCCGTGACCAACCTCACGGACTTCTCGCTTTCATAACAATATTCAGCTTTCTTCTGATTCTTCAGTAATATCTTTCTCAAAACCGCATCCGTCTGAATTACAGAACAGCTTTGATTTTTTTCCTTTCTTTTTGAAAAGTATACCGCCGCACTGCGGACACTTTTCATTTGACGGCTCATACCAAGACACAAAATCACAGTCAGGATAATTTGAACATCCAAAAAACTGTCTTCCTTTTTTGGTGTTTTTAACAATAACGTCTCCACCGCATTTCGGACAGGATATTCCTATTTTATTCACAACCTTGACTATATTCTTACAGTCAGGATAACCGGAACAGGCGATAAACCTGCCGAACCTGCCGTATTTTACTACCATCGGTTTTCCGCATTTATCACAAATAAGGTCTGTTTTATCCTCTTCCAACTGAATTTTAACATCTTTCATTTCCTCTTTCGCTTTTTTCAGCGTTTGGTCAAAATCGCCGTAAAAATCAGTTAGAAGCTGCACCCATTCATATTTGCCCTCTTCGACTGTATCAAGATTCTGTTCCATCTGAGCAGTAAATTTTACATTTGCAATTTTCGGGAAACGTGATTCCATCAACTCTGTAGATTTTTCTCCAAGTTCAGTAGGTATCAAAGTTTTTGCTTCACGCTTCACATAACCTCTTGTTGTTATCGTACTTATTGTTGCCGCATATGTTGAAGGACGGCCTATTCCGTACTCTTCCAGCGCTTTTATAAGACTTGCTTCCGTATATCTTGCCGGCGGCTGTGTAAAATGCTGATTCGGTATCATTTCCTTTATTTTCAAAGGCATATCTTTTGTAAGTTCCGGCAATTCTGTTTCTTTTTCATCGTCAGCATTATCCTGACTTTCTACATACAATATTGTATAGCCGTCAAAATCCACAACATAGCCTGACGCTTTGAAAATATAATCCTTTACGGCAATATCCGCCTGTGTCGTTTTGTGAACACATTCTGCCATCTGACAAGCTATAAATCTTTCCCAGATAAGTTTATAAAGCTTGTACTGGTCATTTGTAAGGCTATCTTTGACCTTTGAAGGCTCCATATCTATCATAGTAGGACGTATTGCTTCGTGACCGTCCTGAGCATTTGAACGTGATTTGAAATGACGATGCTCTTTTGGTACATATTTATCTCCCCACTTGGAACGAATAAAAGTTTCCGCAGCATCAAGCGCATCTTCCGAAAGGCGAAGTGAGTCTGTTCTCATATAAGTTATAAGACCGACAGCTCCCATTTCACCTATATCTACGCCTTCATACAATTCCTGAGCAACTTTCATGGTTCGTTTGGACTGAAAGCCGAGTTTTCTGGACGCTTCCTGCTGTAATGTAGAAGTAATGAACGGCGGCGACGGCTTTTTATGTCTTGTACCATGTTTGACGTTTTCCACAATTGCCGGCTGATCCTTTATTTCCTCCAGTATCCTATTTGCCTGTTCGCCGGAAGTAATCTTTATTTTTTCTTTTCTGTCACCGTAAAAAGATGCCGGAAATGCTTTCCTGCTGCCCTTTGGAATAAATTTTGCGTCAATGCTCCAATATTCTTCCGGTTTGAATTCTCTTATAGTTCTTTCTCTGTCAACAATTATTTTTACCGCAACCGTCTGTACACGACCTGCCGAAAGACCCTTTCTTATCTTCTGTGAAAGAAACGGGCTAAGCTTATATCCGACAAGCCTGTCGAGAATTCTTCTCGCTTGTTGTGCGTTTACAAGATCAAGATCTATCTTTCTTGGTGCGCTCATGCCTGTTCTGACACCGGTTTTTGTAATTTCATTAAATGTTACTCTATTCGTATCATTAAGATCCAATCCCAGTAAATAAGCCAAATGCCATGAAATTGCCTCTCCCTCACGGTCAGGGTCAGTGGCAAGATAAACATAATCGCTTTTTTGTGCCAATTTCACAAGATCATCAGCAAGTTTTTCCTTGCCCTTAATTATCTCATATTTTGGCATAAACTTCTTTTTGATATCAACGCTAAGTCTATTTGGGTTAAGATCACGAACATGACCCATAGAAGCAACTACTTCAAATCCCGAACCCAAATACTTTTTTATAGTTTTAGCCTTAGCAGGTGACTCTACTATTACAAGCTTTGACATTACTTTTCCTCCGAATTATCATTTTCTGATATACCTGCGACCCGGCAACTGTTCGACCAAGTCAGCCATCACCAATTCTGTCAATGCACTTAATACTTTTCTGACATCAAGTTTGGTCGCAATTATTATGCTGTCTACATGAATAGGTGTATCCGAAATTGTATGATACACCGACAAAGCATTTTCTGTCAACTGTTCAGACAAAACTTTATCTTGATTTTGTTCATTTTCTACATTAATGTGTATTTTATCGGTGCTTAATTGTATATTATTTCCATAACTTTTTTCTTCCTTGATTCTATCCGCAATTGTTTGGGCAAAAAGTTGAAAATTTTCAGAAAAATTCATTCTTTGCAGTATTATTCCTTTATATTCGTCTTCCGGATAAAAAAAGCCCTTCACGCTTTGCTTTGGTAAATCATAGACACCGCTGTTCTTATCAAAAATTCTGCAAAGAAACTCAATTATATTCAATCTTACCTCTTCCTTAGAAACGTTTGAATCACCAATTATCATTTCTATTGGACTGCCTAAAGGTTCCGGAATTCTTCTTATTGCCCTGTCCGAAATTTCTTTTAAAACCTGTATATAGTATTCTTTATTACACTCTACATCTGCTTCGTTGATCTTTATACGTATAAATTTCTTACATTTTTCTTCCACGTTTTTTCCGGACAGATATTTTTTGGATTCGCCAAACTCCTCTTTTTTGTCAGTTTCCGGTATTTTATCCGGCTCAACTTCTTCATCTGTCTTTGACATCTTTTCTTCAATTTTTATCTCATTTTTTTCTGTATCTTCAATGGGAATAAGTAATAGTTCTCTAAAATCATCTCCAAAATTGCTGTAAATTGCCGCTGTAACACGATAACACTCCGGCGGACTTAGTTTCCTCTTATCAATATTTTGCAAAACCTCTTTGTAAATATCCGGCTTATTTGACAACACCTCAAAAAACTGCCTATCAAGATAAGGATTACCTCCATTTTCTTCTGTATGCGGTTCATCATGCCATCTCAGAATTTCATTATAATTCAAAACAAATGAAAATCCGTTCTTTATCATAAAATTCGTTCCTGATGAATTAATATGACCGGCATCTCCCGGCATTGTGAAAATTTTTTTATTCTGAACATATGCATACTTTGCGGTTATAATCGCACCGCTTCCGAACCCTGCCTGAACAACAAGAAGACAGTCGGAAAAACTCGATATTATCCTATTTCGTACAGGATAACTGTATTTAGAACCTTCAAAAACCGGTGGGTACTCTGATACAATAACACCGTTTTTAGGAACTTCATCCAAAATATAACTACTTATTTTTAAACTATATGAGTCAATGCTGCATCCAAGAACACAAATAGTACTTCCACCAGCATCAATGCATCCCATATGGGAAAAATTATCAACTCCAAGAGCTCCTCCGCTTACGATCACTGTATTGTTCAGTGTAAGATCATAAGCATAATTATATGCAAGACATCTTCCTGATTCGTTTGGATTTCTTGTTCCAACCATACCAACATGAAGCAGATCACTTTCGGGAAATTTTCCTTTCGTATACAATACTATCGGTGGTGAATTAAGCGGTTTTAGTCTTTCAGGATAGTCCTTGCTGCCGTATTGAATTATATTAAAGCCATACTTTTCACAAAGTTCCATTTTTGATAATCCGTAACTTTCATCAGTTGAAGAAAGTCTGAGCAACTCGGAAGGATTAAATAATCCTGAAAGTTCTCTGCTCTTTTCACTTTCAAGATAAACATTCTCTGCTGTTTCAAAAAAATCAATAATCTGCATAAAGCGTTTATTATTTACGCCCAATGCGTTTTGCAGCCATATCCAATATTTCTGTGACTCTTCCATCTTCACCACCCTTTCTGTTATTATTATGTCATACAAAAGAATACATAAGAATGGCAGCAGCTGCGGCTGCATTCAATGACTCTGCTCTGCCTTTCATAGGTATTTTAACCTTTTCAGTACATACAGACAATGTTTTTTCACAAAGTCCATTTCCTTCATTTCCTATAAGCATTATGCCACCATTTGAAAAATCCACTTCATTTATACTTATGGCATTATGTGGTGTAGAACCATAGCAACTAATACCGATTTTTACCGATTGTTCTATAAAAGCAGTAAAGTCTTCTGCTATCATAAACGGCAGACGAAACAATGCCCCCATACTTCCTCTCACTACTTTTGGAGAAAATATATCGCAACAGTCCGATGATATAATAACTCCGTCTATTCCAAGTGCTTCAGCTGTTCTTAGTATCGTACCAAGATTTGAAGGATCCTGTATATTTTCAAGAGCAACATATTTCTTCCCTATATCAACTTTATAAAGACTATGCCCCATTTTGGTATCAATGAGACACAAAAAGCCCTGTGGCGTATTAGTATCACATATTTTCTGAAATATACTTCTGCTCAGTTCTGTACTTTTCTCAGCTGATGACCTTATGTTATCAAAATCTTTCGCATACTTTTCTGCTGCTTCACCTGTATACAAAAAATTAACAATCTTTGCCCCTGAAATCATTGCATCACGGCACAAACGAATGCCTTCCGCAATAAAAAGTTTTTTTTCACGTCTTTCTTTTGCAGAGCTGTTCAATTTTACAATTTCCTTGACCAGTTCATTATCTTTGCTTGTAATCATCATTACTAAATCAATCCTCTTTCATCAACGCCTTAATTTTGTCCCTTATATAAAGAGCAGTTTCCGAAATATTTTTGTTCTCCTCAGTAATAATAAGATCGGCATATTTTTCGTAAAGCGGTAATCTTTCATCATAAAGTTCACGCAATGTTTGCCCTTTTTTTATTGACACGCCTCGTTTTGTAAGATCTCCAAGACGTTTTTCAATTTCCTCATATGAAAGAGAAATATATACCACTACGCCTATATTACGAAGATGTTCCATAGCTTCTCTTCCATATACAACACTTCCACCTGTAGCTATAACTGTTTTATCCACCCTTATCTGTGAGTTTATCCTGTTTTCTATGGAATTAAATCCCTCAAGTCCGTCTTGTTCTATTATCTCGCTCAATAATCTACCGTCAGTTTCCTGAATGAGCAAATCACTGTCAAGAAAACGATAACCTATAGTTTTGGCAAGTACTACTCCAACTGTACTCTTTCCGCATCCCGGCATACCTATCAAAATAATATTTTTCAAAACATATCACCTTTTATTCCAATTTATTCTGCCGCAAAAAACTCTCTGTAACGTTCTGAAAAAATTACCTAAAATTGAAACAGACGTATACACAGAGAGTTTTTAACAATTATCTACAGTATAAATACCATTCTTTCATTAACTATTTTAGCGATGTCTGCCGCCTCCATGGTGACTGCTGCTGCGATGACTTGAACCTCCGCTGTGACCGCTGTGACCACCGCCTCCGCTCGATTCTATTTTATGTTTAGTTACATTCTTGCGTATAAAGTCATCTCTATGCACATCAAACTGTACGCTTTGCGAAGAAGTATAAACAGAAGCATTAACTGTTTCACGAAATTTATACTCTCTTCTAATCTTACGATCAATTGATAAGCATAAAAACACCGCCATAGCTGCGCCCAAAGAAGAGAAAAGAATCGGATGAATGTAAAGAAACTTTGTTTCATTGACATTCCCGAAAAATGTCCAGCGGTACATACCTGTCTGAGCACTCCTGTAGTAAAGACCCCAAATTCTTCCTTCTTCTTTATATTTTATAATATCATTTGCAAATGCACGTATTGCACGTACTATCTTTGATTGTTCAATATGTCCTCCGCTTGAAGGAAGATAATAGTACATATCATCAAATATCAGATCTATCCTGTTTTCCCCTTCCATTTCGGAAATAAAGCCTATATAATCTGCTTCGCCGTCAGGATAGTAAAAATACGCATCGTTGAATGTATCAATAAAATCGTATGAACTGCTTTTTCCCTCAAAATCCAGATAAAGAAAGACCGTATTTGCATCCGCACTTTTTCCGAACAAAAATTCTGCTGCTTCGGCAGTAAAATCTTCTGTTTCTTTGTCATTGCGATATTTTCCGCCGATAAACACAGCTAAATTGAAGCCCGTTTTATTTGCAGCATCAACAATTTCAGCGTATGCCTCATCCATGTACTTCTTATCCTTAAATATACCCGCCTCATCTTTCATGTATGTATTTGAGCTGCTCAAATATCCGTCCGAGGATAAGTCCTCAACCAATGTTTTATAGTAGATTTCACCTTTTCTTGACATATCGTAAAATCCGAGGTCGCTTTCCGCAGATACACAAATACTCAGAGATGCTGCCATAATTATCATTAATGCTATGAATGACACAAAATATTTTTTCAATGAAAGGCACCTCCCAGAAAGAAACCACCAATCAAAATTAAAAGAAAAACTGTTATACCCAACAATATTTTATTTCGCATGAGTTTCTTTTCGTCTACCGGCAATTCACCGGCGATTTTTCCTGTTTGACCATTTATTGCATACTCCCACGTTTTGCCATCATGGTTAAATGTCATAAACCATACCGGGAGAAGAATATAATGCCACTTTATTTTTTCTACACTCGTATCACAATGTTTATCGGTAACACGTGAATAACTGTATGAAGAATTGACAATTTCATCATTATACGCCTTCATTCTCTCATATATTCTCGGATACATTTCTTCCTTTTTGACATCATACTTATCCGCAAAAAATCCGCTCAAATATGCCATGTCAAAATTTTTAAGACTTGAATAATCAAAAGGTTCTATAGCCTCCATAAGACTGTCCTCTATTTTTCTGGAACCGTCACCGGGAACACCATTATATAAAATGCTGAGATCACGTGTAATAGCATACTCGCTGGTTTCAGTATAACGGTAACCGCCGCTTGTCCAGCTTTTTACTTTAAATCCTTTTGCTGTAAAGTGAGTTTTCATTTTTGAATCCGCAATCCAGAACGGAACATACAATCCTGTAAGTTTTTCCATTTGCTTATCGGTTTTGAATTCCGGCTGAACATATCTTTTATTCTTTAACCACTCATTAAAGCACTCTATTGCCTTATCCCTTCCAAATGAAAAGGGAAGAACTTTTGAAGGTCTGTACATTCCCTCTACTCTGCCTTTCAAAATAACCGGACTATGGCAGTAGTAACAAAAAGATGCCGCAGTATTACTGTCACATACAATTTGTGCACCGCATGTCGGACACTGGTACAAGCGAGTATTTTCTGCAAATTCCTTTTCTGCTTCGGACTGTTCCTCCGAAACTTCTGCCTCTTCAGGCATATCATGCTTTTTACGTTCCTCTTCTTCCTCACGTTCAAGACTTTGCTGAGCCAACTGATTTATCTCAGTCTCTGTAAACTCGCCCAGACAATATTCACAACAAAATTTCTGTTTATCCGGCACAAACTGCAAATTAGCACCGCAATTCGGACAATCATATGATTTTACATCCAATAAAATCACTCCTCATCTTTAATCAGGTTCATTATACTATGTTTTCTAACTGTGTGTCAATGATATTGACAAACAAATTAATGATATGATATAATTCACTTTGGAAGGCACTTTGTTCTTTTGATTTCATGAATAATATCAAACTGCCGCCGGGTAGTACGCATTCGCCGCATATCGTTTGGTCTTTGAAGATATGTGTGCGAATGTTTTTTTATGGAGGGGATAATTTTGAAATTTCTGAAATCGCTTACTTTATTCGAGAAATTTTTGTGGCTATTTTCATCAGCCATAATAGTCGGTTCAGCTATATTATACAACAGTAATGATTTGACAACTACATGTACATCTCTGCTTGGCGTTACTGCGCTTATTTTCATTGCAAAAGGACATTACGTTGGTCAGGTGCTGACAATAATTTTTTCGGTTCTGTATGGTGTTGTTTCAATAAAAGAACACTACTACGGCGAAGCAATAACTTATCTTTGCATGACAGCACCAACAGCTCTTTTTACATTAATCTCATGGATACGTCACCCATATAAAGACTCCGATACTGTTGAAGTATCATCAATAACTCCGGCTAAAATTGCAGCAATATGTATTTCCACTGCCATAGTGACAACAGCATTTTACTTCATATTGAAAGCTATTGGAAATGCTATGCTGTTTGTAAGTACACTTTCTATAGTAACAAGTTTTGCTGCCGCATCTCTTATGTTCTTCCGCAGTCCTTACTATGCCGCTGCTTATGCACTTAATGATATAGTTCTCATTATCCTGTGGACAGCAGCGTCCTTCTCATCTGTTTCAAATGTTCCTATGGCTGCTTGTTTCGGAATGTTCTTTCTCAACGATATTTACGGCTTCTACAATTGGCAAAAAATGAAAAGTGAGCAGAACAAGAAAAATATATCAGAAAATTAACCATGCGGAGAAAAATGCATAATATGTAGTAAACAGATCATTTCTGTTGTTACCTGATATATCAAGATCGGAGGCCGCTTATGCTTAAAATAAACAGTTTCGGTATTATCGGCGGAGATAAGCGACAGCTATATTGTGCACATTCCATTTCAAATGACGGTTACAGCGTTTTATTGGCAGGATTTGATAACAATCCTGATCTGCATAAATTGAAAAATTCAGATACGTCTGATGTTATCGAACATTCCGACGCTCTTATACTTCCTCTGCCTATATCAAAAAACGGCACGGAAGTATTTGCACCATATTCATCATCACCAATCATGCTTTCAGATCTGGTTATACAAATCCCACCAAACAAACCTGTGTTTTGTGGAATAAACGGTGCAGTCGAACGCAGCGAACTTCTGCCTCACCGTCTTTACCGCTACAGCAGCCGTGAAGAATTCGCTGCAGCAAATGCTGTTCCCACCGCAGAAGGCGCTATAGGTATCGCAATACAAAAATATGACGGAACTATCAACGGCTCACGCTGTCTTGTCATAGGTTACGGTAAAATAGGCAGGATTCTTTCACGTATGCTTCAAGGATTCGGGGCAGATATTACTGTCGCTGCAAGACAGCTTAAAGACAGAGAGTTCATATTGGCCGCCGGAATGAAAGCTTGCTCTGTTACCGGTATCACCGAAAAATATGACATCATTTTCAATACTGTTCCGGCATTGGTGCTGGATTCGCATACACTCGCAAAATGTGCCTTGCAGTCGATAGTCATTGATCTTGCATCACTACCTGGCGGAGTAGATGATGAAGCTGCCGAAAGAATGTCTGTGAAAGTTATACACGCACTGTCATTACCCGGAAAAACCGCACCAAAAACAGCAGGAGTGATCATAAAAAGTGCAGTTTATAATATTATTGAGGAGGAAATTATATGAACGGCCTTACTGTAGGCTACGCAATGTGCGGATCATTCTGCACGATCGAAAGATCACTCCGTGAAATGAAAAGACTTGTTGATGCCGGATGGAGTATTCTTCCAATAATGTCCGAAAATATGTACAATACCGATACACGATTCGGAAAAGCGGAAGATATCATCCGACAAACAGAAGAAATTTGCGGAAGAAAAGTTATTCACACAATTGCTGCTGCTGAACCGATAGGTCCTAAGGGAATGACGGATATAATGCTTGTCGCACCATGCACCGGAAATACTGCTGCAAAGCTTGCCTCTGCTGTGACTGATACACCCGTGACAATGGCAGTAAAATCACATCTTCGTCAGTCAAAACCTGTGGTCATAGCCATATCAACAAATGATGCTCTTGGTTCGTCCGCACAGAACATCGGTAAGCTCATGAACACAAGACACATCTATTTTGTTCCATTCTCTCAGGATAGCCCTGAAAAAAAGCCAAATTCTCTTGTGGCACATTTTGAACTTATACCGTCCACTCTTGAAAACGCTTTGGCTGAAAAGCAAATTCAGCCTATACTTGCATGAAACAATACTTTTCCATTAATATGAAAACATCCGATTTTCTGACCCTTTCTCGAAAACCGGATGTTTTTTACTCTGACTTTTCAATTTTATTACCGTAAAGCTTTATTGCCTGGTTATTGGTTTTGTTAATAAAATCTGTTGCGATTATCACTGTATTTTTTCCCTCTACATCTTTATTATGTTCTACCTTGTTTATATGCCCCTTTTCATTCCATACTTTAACGCCATTATTGTAATCCGAAAGAAAAATTTTATTTCCGTCTATTTTGAACTTACATATAATTTCCTGAGATCCGGATTCTTTCTCACAGTTTACAGTAAAAACACATCTTCCATTTTGATAGAATTCACAAACATACTCTGCTTTCTCGCCGCATAAGGGACATTTTCCGTTGTATGCCTCCCATACTGACGGCGTATCATCAGAGTCGGAAACGCTTAGTATTACTGACAAGTTTTCCATCTTTGCAAGTGTTTTGGAAACATCCTTGTAATCTTTTATCTGTCCAAACTTTTCTATCGCTTTATTATACTGAGTATTTTCATATTCTTTTTTTGCCTGCCTGTAAAGACATTCTTTAGCCTGATTTTCGCTGTCTTTATATTTGCCCAGACTCAGAAAAATATCTCTTGCAGCATTAATATGACCGGCACTCAATTCGCTTTTCCCTAATTCGTAAAGTCCCTTCATACATTCTGCCATAACACTGTATTCTTTTGGATCAGCACCAACTTCTACAAAAATTCTATAAGCCTCAACATAATTTCCATCCTGAGTCAACTGCTCAGCTATAAGTATCTGAGCCTCGAAATATTTTTCGTCAGCATCCTCATATCCGGGAATTTGCATGAACAAATCCGCAGCTGCCTTACGGCTGCCACTATAAAAATATGTTACTGCTTTGCTGTAAGTACATTTTTTTATAAGTTCGTCGCTATCTTGGTATCCTTTGACTTCCTGAAATTTTTCGATAGCTGCATCAAAGTTTCCACTGTTCATTTCCGAAACTGCTATATTATACTTGATGTATGGAATACCGTAAAAAACAATACCATATGCTGCACCAAGAACAGCAAGAACTATCAGCACGACTATCAGAACTTTTTTGCTGCGTGCCTGACTTTCCTCTCTTTTGCGTTGCTTTTCATACTCTTCTTTTCTTTTGCGAAATTCTTCCTTTTGTTTTTCTTGATTTTCTATAGATTTTCTTTCCGCTTCAGCCCTTACTTTTTCCGCTTCCTCCTTACGTTTTTCCTCCTGTGTACGGAGTTTATCCGTTTGCACATTTGACTCAAGCCATTCTCTGGAAATCTTGCACTCACTGCAGTTTTCTTCATCGCTCCAGTTCAATGTACCACAGGCACAAAGCCAATACAAATCCTGAAAAACCGGCTGAAAAATAAGTTTCGTGTGGTCAATATTTTTTTTCACACAATTATCAATAAACTGTCTGTGAAGATCTCCCTGAACATTATATATACTCTCCTGTTCGAGACTCATATTAAAGTGGTTATCTTCCTCATTATACCATGTATCACCGCTTACAGTTGTTACTGATTTTATAACAAATTCGATATTTCTCGTCTGCTGATTCCTTATTCTTATCGGCGTGTCCATACCGAACACACCATTTCTCGGTATGTCCATTTTTGAATAACGGCAACGCTCAAGTATATCAACAACATGACGTACTGAATCATAACAGATAAGATCAAAATAAACATCACGAATAGGTTCCGGCTGTACATTCATCATTTTACTGTAAGCAAAAATTGCGCCGACTTCCATATTCAATTCAAGACGCATAGTACATATTGCTACAGGCGAACCGCTGAACCACAAATGAATATTCTTTTCCTCAAGCAACTGCTTTTTTTCTTCTTTTGCCATATTTACACTCCTAATAACGAATTATACGCCCGATAATCCATTATTCATAAATTGTTAATAATATTCTAATACTTATTTACCATTATGTCAAGAATAACGAAATATAATTTGTGTTTTTTGTTTATTTCATGAAAATAAATATTATTTATCTGTACATTTTGCAAGGTGACATACTCCCACCGCCTACGCTAACGCTTAGAGGCGGGGGCTTCTCGCTCAAGTATGGTAACCCATACAGTATCAACGAGCTA
>CACXGC010000010.1 GCA_902767155.1 uncultured Ruminococcus sp.
GCCTCACCTTTAGGGGAGGTGCTGAGCGTCAGCGAGGCGGAGGGGTTCCTTTTTTTGTGTAATTTTCAGATTTGCTCATTTATAGAACAAATGAAAGATGTGGTTGTCGCATTAAGAATTTTTTCTTTTGCGATAGCCACATCATTTTTTGTGTATTATCAGTAACAGGTATTATTTTAGTTTCACGTCAAATATCGTACATATAGCGTGACCGGCTGATTCACTGTCAAGCATTGGCACAGAAATATGCTGGTTTCCGCTGAGATCAAGATTTGCTTTTCTTTTGATATTGCAAAGGTGCTCAATAATATCGCCCGCCCCCGTACACTTTATGTCGTCAAAGTAAATGCAGATATTTTCATTATTCTGGCGGATTGCTGTTACACCCATTTTCATCGCTTTGCTGCGTACAAGTGCAACATTTATCAGGGTTTCGACTTGTTTTGGAATATCTCCGAAACGGTCAGCCATTTCATCTATAACGTCGCCTGCATCGTCTTTTGTACGTATGTCAGCTATGCGGCGGTACATTTCAAGGCGGTGACTGAGATTTTCGATATATTCTTCGGGGATATGTGCGTCCTCATGAATGTCAACAACACAGTCTCTATCAGTTCGGACAGGTTCTTCGCCTTTTGCTTCGCTTATAGCTTCACTGAGCAGTTTCATGTACATATCATATCCTACATCAGTCATATGACCGTGCTGACTTGCTCCGAGCATATCTCCTGCGCCACGTAGTTCAAGGTCACGGACTGCAATTTTGAATCCTGAGCCGAATTCTGTAAACTGGCGTATAGCTTCAAGTCTTTTCTGGGATATTTCACTCAATATCTTGTGTCTGTCGAAAGTAAAATAAGCATATGCGCGTCTTGTCGATCTGCCGACACGTCCTCTCAACTGGTGCAGCTGTGACAGTCCCATTCTGTCAGAGTTTTCTATAATAAGCGTGTTGGCGTTAGGAATATCGACACCGGTTTCTATTATTGTCGTGCTTACGAGAATGTTTATTTCCTGATCGAGCATTTTGCGCCACACGTCAGAAAGTTCTGATTCACTCATCTGTCCGTGTCCGAAAGCGACTTTTGCTTCCGGTATAGCTTTGGCAATCTCTCTTGCTTTATTTTCGATACCGTCCACACGGTTATACAGATAGAATACCTGACCGCCCCGTCTGAGTTCACGGCGCATAGCTTCATTTAAAACAGCCTCGTCGTATTCCATGACATATGACTGAACAGGATGACGGTCTGTAGGAGCTTCCTCAAGTGTAGACATATCACGTATACCGGACATTGCCATATTAAGCGTTCTCGGAATAGGTGTAGCGGAAAGAGTGAGTATGTCAACATCTTTATACAGAGCTTTGAAATTTTCCTTCTGTTCGACTCCAAAACGCTGTTCCTCGTCTATTATTATCAGACCAATATCACGGAATTTCAAATCTTTTCGTATAAGGCTGTGCGTACCTATGACCATATCAATATCGCCACGTTCCAGTTTTTTCATGATCTCGGCTTTTTGTGACTGACTTCGGAAACGTGAAAGCAGTTCAATGCTTATCGGATAACCCTCAAAACGTCTGAGAACAGTCTGATAGTGCTGCCATGCCAATATGGTTGTAGGAACAAGAAAAGCACATTGTTTTCCGTCGGTGACACATTTGAAAGCTGCCCTAAGTGCAACCTCTGTTTTGCCGAATCCTACATCTCCACACAAAAGTCTGTCCATCGGAACAGGTCTTTCCATATCTTCCTTTATTTCACAAATACAGCGTTTCTGATCGTCGGTTTCCTCATATTCAAATCTTGCCTCAAAATCATGCTGCCATTCGTTATCGTAAGAAAATGCGTGACCTTTTGCTTTCATACGTTCGGAATACATCTTTATCATTTTGTCAGCGATATCCTTGACAGCACGGCGAACTCTTGATTTTGACTTTGACCATTCTGTACTGCCGAGTTTTGACAGCTTTATTGTAGTATCGTCTTTTGGTCCGATATATTTTGAAATCATGTCAAGCTGATTGACCGGAATGAAAAGGTTCTGCCCTTGTGCGTAGTTTATAACGATGTAGTCTTTGATAACATCGTACATTTCCATTTTTCTGACACCCTGAAAAATGCCGATACCATGTGTACTGTGTACGACATAATCCCCGGGTGAAAGCTCTGCGAGACTGAATACAGCACCTTTTTTTCTTTTCTTGTTTTTTGCTTTCTGTGCTGATGCAGTAACTCCTGAATGTGCTATAAGGGAAAATCCAACGGAAGGATATTCAAAACTTGCGCTCAGACTACCCTCTGTTATATAAAGACCATCACCGTCCAATTCTGCATCAGGAGAAATGAGGTGTATATTCAGACCTTTATCGAGCAGATCATTGTACAGATTATCAGTGTTCTTTTTTGTTCCGGCGAGAATAACACAGATTTTATTTGTAAGTCGGATATTTTCAAGATCTTCAAGCAGTATGCTTACAGAACCGCTCCAAAGTGAAAGCTGTTTTGCCGTAAAATTGACCATTTCACGCAGAGGAAGTTCACAGCTGCCATGTGTAAAATTGTCGATAAATATTGTGTCTCTCTGAGAAAGTGCATCAAGATGGTCAGACCATTCACCCATAAAGCGGTCGAGACCTTTACACAAAATCCCCTCTTTTTTATAATCCGCAAGGTCTTCTGTCCATTGAGTCATTACAGAACGGATTCTCTCCTTGAGTGAAGACTGTTCCGAAACAAATATAAGTTCGTCCTCGGTAAAATAATCATAGAGGATAGCCGGCTTGTTATAAATAAGCGAGTAATATTTGTCGATGGAAGTAAGACCGCTGCCGGCTCTTATTTTATCCGATTCTGCCGCCATTATTGTTTTTGCTTTCGGAGAATTTTTATCCCTCAAAGAATTGGCTTTTTTGATTATTTTATCAGCGAGTTCATCAGCACTGTCGTAAAGCAGTTCACTCGATGGTGTTATTGTAAAACTTTCCGCACGTTCTGTACGTCGTTGGGTATCTACATCAAATTCAGAAATGGTATCTATTTCGTCGCCCCAGAATTCGATACGGTACGGAAATTTTGCGGACGGCATGAATACATCGAGAATTCCTCCACGAACAGAAAACTGTCCGCTGCCCTCAACCTGTTCTGCACGTACATAACCGTTTGCAATGAGTATTTTTGAAAGTCTTTCCGGAGAAATTTCTGCACCCTCACGAATTTCAGCAGTATTTTTGTTAAGTACATCTTTAGGTACAGTATATTGCAAAACAGCATCAGCACAGGTAATGATTATGTCACATTGTTTATGTACGAGTGCATACAATGCGGCAATACGCTGATGTATGAATTCGTTGGAAATTCCTGTTACTTCACGGAATGTAAAATCTCTTGCCGGATAGTATAATGCATTAAGTCCCATCGCATTAATATCCGCACAAAGTCTTGCAGCTTCGGTTTCATCTGCTGCAATAACAAGCGCACGGCGGTGGAGTCTGCTGCACATTGAATATATAAAATGCGCTTTATGAACTGATGAAAGACCTGTTGCCATAACAGGCGAAGAACCTTTCTGCACAGATTTTTCTATAGTTCTGTATTCTTCTGTTCTCCACAGTATATCATCCAAAAATCTCATAAGTTACCTTTCCGACAGAAAGTTCTGTCAAATGAAATATTTTTTAGCAAGCAATTTTGCCGCAAAAGAAGAATATACACTTCTCTTGCGGTCATAATTTCCGGTCTGACGGGCAATCATCCCACCACCAAAAAAAGGTGGGGGAATTCTTGTCCATTAGGTTAAATTTCGTATAGGATACTATCATAACAGATATTTGATAAAAATACAAGATATTTCACAGAATATTTCTCGGAATTTTTTCTGCAAATTGTTGTAAGAGAATTTTTGTCAAATTCAAATCAATATATCAGTGTTGGGTCGAGAAAAGTATTATCTAAAAGAATTTCCAAGTGCAGATGTGGTCCATCTTTGCTTTCTGAGGGAATTTTTCCTATATACCCGATAGTATCTCCGGCGTTGACATTGCTGCCTTCATGTACGACAGGAGTATCTGTCATACCACAGTAACGACCGGTATATCCGCCCTTATGGTCAATAACAATAACATTTCCAAGCATAGGGTCAGTATATATCTTGCTGACAGTTCCTTCCATTACCGCTCTTACAGGAGAACCTTCTCCGGCGCTGATGTCAACTCCGCTGTGAGTGCGCCAGTCGTTCATTGTTAATGAATGGAGAGGATTTTTCGGACTGAATTTTTTTATAACTTCGCCCTTGTCGATAGGTTCTGCTGTTGTCGCTAATGCCGATTCTGGAGTATTGTCTACTGTTTCTGTATTTATCGGACGAACAGATTCTTCGAAAACAGTACTTTCTTCCATATCTGTGCTTTCTTCTTCTGTTTCTGCGCGGCTGACAATTTCTGGTTGTGATTCAGGTTTGCTGCTTTCCTCAACAATTTTTTTATTATACGGCTTGTCACTTACTTCATCGTTGACGGCAGTATTACGTGATTCCTCAACAGGATTTTCATCTGTTAAGCGGTTATAATCCATGATACTTCCATAGGTAGTCCATGCGGCACCGGCAATGGCACCAAGACATATAACAAGTGAAATATAGAAACCGATGTTCTTTTTTGGTGAACTGTTGTATTTTCGTTCCTTTCTCATATCTGACATAAAAAAGCACCTCCGTAATTATTGTTGACAGAGGAGAAAAAACTATACATCATTTCTGTTAGAACATGATATTTGAAATGAAATCGCTGAGCAGAAAAAATTTCAAAAATTTTAAAAAAACACTTGCATTTGAGGAAAAAGTATGATATAATCCATATTGTTGTTGAGATGCAGCAATATAAAAGGGAGCATAGCTCAGCTGGGAGAGCATCTGCCTTACAAGCAGAGGGTCATAGGTTCGAGCCCTATTGTTCCCACCAGAAACGCCATCGTACTTGATGTACGAAGGCGTTTTGTTTTAGTATTATCAACGGGCGAACTTCCGGAAAATGTCAGTTTTATGCGGCTAAATTCTGAAAAACTCAGAATAGGAGTGAGAAAATTATGTTTGATGACGATAATATGAACCAGAATAATGATATGGTCAACCTTGATGACTTTTATTATCACGAATATGAAGGCGGCAATACTACCGCAGAAGAAGAAATGCTCAGAAATTATAAAGAGCATGAGAAACAGTTGCAAAAAAACCGTGAGTTTGAAGAAAAAGTTATAAACCTGCGTGAACAGGAGAAAAAACGTGATATTTTCGTAATTATTTCCCTTGTCCTTATGATAGGCGGTTTTATGCTTTTTATTTTTCATCTGTTTCAGGTGGGAAACTATATGAAATTTCAGAATGGTCGTGATATGGTTTATGCTACTGTCGTTGGTGTCAAGAGGATTCCGGCAAAAAGCAAGTATGACAGTGGTGGGACTTTTCTTACTTTGGAGTATGATTATAAGGGCGAAAATCATAAAACAGCAAATGTTAATTACCGACATGGAGAGTTTATTAAAAACGGTGATGTTGTGAAAGCATATGTTTATCAGAGACAGGACGGTTCAATGTCAGTAATAGCTCTGAACAAAGAGTATGACATTACGTGGATGGTTATTTCTGCACTTGCATCGGCTGCTGGCGGTGTTATGTTTTTCCTGTATCATATCAACTCTAAAAGATACACAAAAACGCATAAATGATTATCCTATGAATGGTGGAGAATTTTTTGCAGGTATTAGAAGGAAGTAAAACACGGGAATTTTCTCGTGAGGAACTGTACACACTGAAAGAAAGCAGTCTTAAAGTACATATTGATATAGGCACGGGTGACGGGCGAAATGTATATAAGGCTGCCCGTAATGACCCTGATACATTGTATATCGGCATAGATCCTGTTCGTGAAAATATGACTGAGATTGCTGTAAAAAGCCGTAAAAAACCGGCAAAGGGCGGTCTTAACAATCTTATTTTGACTATAGCGTCGGTAGAACATATGCCGGAAGAATTGTTCGGAATAGCTGATTCAGTTTCAGTTTACTTCCCTTGGGGTACTCTGCTTGAAACTGTAATCAAACCAATTGAGGAAAACCTTCTTCATATTTCTGAAATTGCTGCGCCGGATGCTGCATTTACGTTTATCACAACATACTCGGATTCTTATGAAGAGGGCGAAATAACACGCCGTGATCTTCCGCCTATAAGCATGGAATATTTCCAGAGTCAGGAATATGTCCGCATGATGAAAAGTGCCGGATTTATTATTACCGAGATTGAGGAATATGACAATGAATTTGTCAAGCAATTTAATTCAATGTGGGCAAAACGTCTTGCATTCGGAAGAAAGCGAAGTTTTTACCGCATTGCGGGAATGATAAAAAAATAATCTGCTCAGAAGGGGCAATTTTTTATGTATACAACATATAATGCCGAATACGGAACTTTGTATATAGTTTCAACACCTATTGGAAATTTTCGAGATCTCTCACCAAGAGCGATAGAAATCCTGTCTACTGTTGACATGATCGCCGCTGAGGATACACGACGCACAATTATACTGCTCAACAAAATCGGAATTCGTAATCAGCTTGTTTCAAATCACAACTATAACGAATACAACCGTGTGCGTTATTTTATCGACCAGCTGAAGGAAGGAAAAAACATTGCTGTCGTGACAGATGCCGGTACACCGTGTATTTCGGATCCGGGAAATGCGCTTATAAAGACAGCCATTCAGGAAGATATAAGAATTCTTGGCATACCCGGATGCTGTGCCGCTATTAATTCACTTGTAGTTTCTGGATTTGATCTTAGTTCTTTTCTGTTCT
Source organism: uncultured Ruminococcus sp. (assembly GCA_902767155.1). GTDB lineage: Bacteria > Bacillota > Clostridia > Oscillospirales > Acutalibacteraceae > UBA1213. The sequence continues at coordinate 6,849 of CACXGC010000010.1, forward strand.
ACGGATTTTTTCCGAGAGAAAACGGCGAAAGAATGAAGCTGCTGAAAAAGATGCGCCGTGAAACCATAACAAAGACATATGTTTTTTACGAGTCACCAAAACGAATTTTGAGTACAGTCGAATTTTTTGCCGACAATGAAGTAAACTGTCTTATGTCACTGAGCAACGACATGACAAAGCCTTATGAACGTACATATCGTGGCACTCCTGAACAAGTAAGGGATATGCTGCTTGATAACGAGCATTATGACAAGGGCGAGTATGTGCTTAATGTTGAGGTACAGAAAGAGTATCTTATCACCGAAACAGAACATACCACTTCACCCGAGGCTCTTCTGACAGAAATGATAGTCAGAAATGACTGTTCGGTCAAGGAAGCAATAAAGCTTGCATTGGCTGAGGAAACAAATACCTATTCCAAGAATGAACTTTATGCAGCAAGTATCAGGCTGAAAGAACTTTTTGAATAATTACAGGTCCGTGAATTTCAGAAGATTCACGGACCTTAATATTTGCTTATTCTGATATTGCCTTGCGGAATGTTTCAATGACAAAAGCAGCCTGTTCGTCTGTAAGTGTCGAATAAAGAGGGAGTGTTATCTCGTTATCGTACATATGGTACGCATTAGGGAAATCAGAGATTGAAAAGCCGAGATTTTTGTATGCTGTATGCATTGGCAGCGGTTTGTAATGAACATTAGACGAAACACCGTATTCTGCCATTTTTTCAATAACAGAATTTCGGAATGACGAGTCTTTTCCTGTAATGCTCACGAGATAAAGGTGTCCGCTGGAAATAAATTCACCTGTTTGCGGATAATGCTCAAGCGTTGTTACATTACGGTCAGCAAGATTTTGGTTGTAGTATTCAACAATTTTTCTTCTGCGTTCAAGCATATTTGGAAAACGTCCAAGCTGTGCAATTCCTATAGCGGCGGAAATATCGGTCATGTTACATTTATAGTATGGTGCCTCAATATCATATTCCCATGCACCTAACTTTGTTTTGGCGAGGGCATCTTTTGACTGACCATGAAGAGAATAGAGCATATACTGACGGTAAATTTCATCGTTGTCGAGAAAATCATGATGTTTCCAAGTTATTGCGCCGCCCTCACCTGTTGTCAGATTTTTGACAGCGTGGAAAGAAAATGCTGTAAAATCTGCAAGAGAGCCTGTCATTGTTCCTTTGCGGCTTGCACCGAGGGAATGTGCGCCGTCTGCAACAATTATTACACGTCCGAAAGATTCCTGAACAGCATTTTTCGGGCGAAACAGTGATTTTTTCATTTCTGCCGCCTGAAAAATCTTTTCATAATCACAAGGAACGCCGCCGATATCAACAGGTATTATTACTTTTGTATGTTCCGTTATAAGTTCCGGAAGTTGCTCGTAATCCATCTGAAAAGAATTAGGAGCACAGTCGATCATTATCGGTTTTGCACCAACATGACATATTACACTTGCTGATGCTGTATAAGTATAAGCCGGAACAATAACTTCGTCACCAGCGCCTACTCCAAGTAAACGCAGAGTCATTTCAAGTGCTGCTGTACATGAGTCAAAACAGGCACTTTTTGAGCTTTTGCAAAAATCCGTTATCATACTTTCAAATTTCTTAGTTCTCGGACCTGTCGTTATCCAGCCGCTTTTAAGTGCAGCAACGACCTCATTTATTTCATCCTCGCCGATATCAGGCGGAGAAAACGGTATTTTCATTTGATTTTTCTCCCTTCAAGAAATCTTTCAGATATGCTCAATATTTTTTGTAGCTTTGTAACGGCAGAGCAAATAACTGACAGCATTGAGCACCATAAGCAGTACAAAAACTATGATGATAATCATAAGCGCACCGACATCAGTAAAACGAAACAGCAGATATGCGCCTGCACATATTATTGCTTCGGTTACTATAGCAACAGCCATGTTGAAGAAAATGTTATAATTTCCACGCAGAGCATTAAGTTCATCGTCCCAGATGAGTTTAGGGTTAACGCTATCCATATACAGACCGAAATATGTTGCGAAAGTGATTGAAAGCAGGCAGAGCAGACAGCAAAAAAGAGTGAATTTTATTCCAGTATGCAGCCATATGCAGGCGGCGATTACACATAAAAGCATACCGCTGCTGCTTATTACGATACTGACCAATGCTTTGACATTAAGCTGAGTTATATAAGGAACAGGGATGTATTTTATGAAAGAAAAATGTTTTCCTTCTCTCGTCAGACCAGACGACGCAATACAGTTTACAGCTGTGACCAATACGGAAACCGCTGATATGCCAAGCACAAATTCAAGTACAGTTTCCTCATTGCCGCTGTGTATGCCATAAATGAAAGATTCCATGAAATTTGTCTGCTGATGTACAACATATGCGAGATAAACGAAAACCGGACACATGAAATTTATCATAACACAGTTTGTGAAATAAGCAGGTGTGCGGAAAAGCAGACGGAATTCTTTTTTGAGATAAGTAACAGTTACCGGTCTGAGTTTCATTTTTTCAATAACTTCAGTAAGCGTTTTTTTGCTGTGTGAAGCTCCCTGACCTATGCCTACAACACTGGGAAAATAAAGTACCTGTGCTATGAGCATAAATACGGTAACAGCAATAACATTTATGCCGAGATATATAAGAAGGTCGAGCAGTGTGCCTGTACCCATAGATTTTACAAGAAACGGCACTGTCGGAAATATCACGTTCATAACTGCAAGAACAGAGTTATCAGGCTTTGAAAGTGCTTCGACCAGTTTATCGGAATTGAATCCGCTTTTTGATATAAGCATAACGATACCAAAGATTACAGCAAATGTGAAAATGCCAACGATTTTATTTACAGCGTCCTTGTTTTTGATAAAGCGTGTAAAATACATGACTGTCATGGAGATTATTCCGCAGTATATAAGCGGCAGAACAGGCATTGTAAATGTTCCTATGACCGCAATGAGCCAAGAGTACAGCGGCATATTTCCGCCAAGAATGTATCCGACCATAGCCGCAAGTATAACAAGACATTCCATAACACTTTCACTCATGAGTGCGGCAGTAAATTTTGACGCTATTATCTGGTACGGCCGTAGAGGAAGCGGCAGAAGATTTTCTATGTCTCCCGAAAAGTAAAATACAGAGAACATCACATTCAGACCGAAAATGAAAGAAAAAGCTGCGATGAGATGAAGAAATATTTCCACACCGTTCTCGACTGTGCCGAACTGACTTAAAGTTCCTGTCATGCTGTAAATGATGACACCAACAAAGAACGTCATCGGCAGCATTATCCCGAATCCGGCTATACACGCCATAACTATGTAGAATATGCGGTTTCTTTTTTTTTCTTTATCACTCGGCTCTACGCCCTGAATGAGAGCCGATACCAATCGTAAATACATTTTCATTTTTCTGTCAGCTCCAGGAATATATTTTCAAGTGATTCATTCTTGTTTTGTTTTTCGAGGTCGTCAAGAGTTCCGTCGTAGAGTATATGTCCATTTTTGATTATAACCACTCTGTCGCAGAGTTTTTCAGCGACTTCAAGAACGTGAGTAGAGAAAAATACAGCATTACCCTCTTTTGTATGTTCACGCATAAGCTGTTTGAGTTCAAAAGCTGATTTCGGGTCAAGTCCTATCATTGGTTCGTCAAGTATCCATACCGGCGGTTTATGCATAAGTGCGGCGATTACCATAATTTTCTGTCTCATGCCATGAGAATAGCTCATCATAGGGGAAGTAAGAGCCTGCGTCAGCCCGAATTTTTCAGCAAGTTTTTCAATACGTTCACGGCACACCTCTGTAGGAACTTTGTATATATCTGCTATAAGCTGTAAAAACTCTGTTCCTTTCAGTCTGAGGAACATATCAGGACTGTCTGCTATATAGCCGATAGATTCCTTGACCTTGATAGGATCTTCCCTGATATTGAAACCGTTCACTACTATTTTCCCTGAATCCGGACGGATTATTCCGGTAAGCAGTTTCATGGTGGTAGTTTTTCCCGAACCGTTCGGACCGATAAAACCGACTATTTCGCCGCCCTTTACATGAAAACTTACATCGTCCAATGCTCTTACGGTTCTGTTGTAAGTTTTTGTTACATTCTCAAACTTTATCATTTTAATGCACCCCGATTCATCACTTTGTTTTTTTGCTCATAAAATTATTTTGTTACGAAGGTTTATATAAAAATAGTAACATATTGTATAAAAATTTACAATAGTCTGACATGAGATTTTTTCATTTTCACAAAAAACACTCCCGCAGTTCATAAAGAATTACGGGAGTATCTGTTATTATTATACGAGCACTAAGCGCAGTTTATTTAACAACTGTTACTTTGATGCTTGCTTCCTTGCCGTTGTAAAGTCTTACAGTAATATAAGCTGTGCCGACTTTCTTTGCAACGAACTCGCCTGTCCAGTCTGTTTTTGTCATCTGAACTACAGAAGCATTGCTGGTTCTGTAAGTTCTCTTTGCAGCGCCTGTATTTGCCGGGAGAACAGCGGCTACTGACGATTTTTGACCAACTTTAAGAGTCATATTGCCCTTGTTAAGTTTAACAGATGAAGGAGCAGACCTTACTGTTATAGTACAGGTAGCTGTCTTGCCGTTGTAAAGTCTTACTGTAACTTTAGCAGTACCGACTTTCATAGCGGTAAAGTTGCCTGTCCAGTCTGTTTTTGTCATCTTGATAACAGAGCTGTTGCTTGAAGAATAAGTTCTCTTCGCAGCACCTGTATTTGCAGGGATTGCAGAACCGAGTGAGAAGCTTTCGCCTACGCCGAGTGTAAGAACAGATTTTGTAAGTGATACGCTTGTCGGAGCGGCTTTTACTGTTACAGTACAGCTTGCTGTTTTGCCGTTATAAAGCTTAACGGTAACTTTAGCTGTGCCGACTTTCATAGCCTTGAATTCGCCTGTCCAGTTTGTTTTTGTCATCTTTACAACAGATGCATTGCTGGAAGAATAAGTTCTTGTTGCGGCTGCTGTGTTTGCAGGAATTGAAGAACCGAGTGAATAAGTTTCGCCTACGCCGAGGGTAATAGCTGTTTTTGTAAGAGATACACTGGACGGTGCGTTCTTAACTGTTATAGTGCAGGTAGCCTTTACCTTTCCGGCTGTTGCGGTGATAGTAGCTGTACCGGCTTTTTTGCCTGTTACTTTACCGTTTACAACAGTTGCAACAGATGCATTTGAAGTTGACCATTTTACGCTGCTTGCAGCAGAGGTCGGGTCAGTTATTGCTTTGAGTGTAACGCTTTCGCCTACACCGAGACCGGTAGCTGTTTTGTCAAGCTTAACGCTCTTTGCAGCAGCAACAATTGTGTAAGTCTTTGTAGTAACACCTGTATAGCCGTTCAGACCTGAAATTTTTACAGTATAGCTGCCGGCCGCCTTACTGTTCTTGTTGGAGTAAGTAAGATTATAGTCTGTAAGTTCTTTAAGTACTGTAGAGCCGTTCTTAACAGTAACTTTCGGATACTGAACAGAACCGTTTTCATTGAAAGATGTAGCGCTGAGTGTGATTGTGCATTTTGCAAGGCTTATTCTCTTGAGAGCCGGTTTCGGGTCACGTTGTTCTGTTTTCTTACAAACAGAGCAGGTATAAAGTGTATATCCGTCTGAATCGTATGTCGGAGCAACGACCTTTGTCTGACGGAAATCATGTTCTGCAATCGGAAGTACTTTCTCATCAGTGTGACCGCAGATGTCACATTTAACGAGTGCAAGACCCTTGCTCTGACAGGTAGCCTTAGGTTTTACGGTTTCTGTTGTTTTGCCGTGTTTGCAGTATACTTCATAAGTACCTGTTGTTTTGCCTGTATAGTTGCCCTTACCTGTAATGGTAACTGTAGCAGTACCCGGTGCTTTGTTGCCGGAATATGTAACAGTATAGTCTGTGCCTTCTACAAGCTGGTAGCCTATATTATAGAGTGCAACTTCAGCCTTTGCGCCGGTAGATTTGTTGTTCATTGTCAGCTCAACACTGTCAATCGGATCAAGTTTAACATCGGGTTCTTTTATCGGTCTTGCGCTGATCTTGAAAGTTTTGTTTACAACTGCAGAATAGTAACCGAGACCTGTAATTGTAACTTTACCTGTCTGACCGACAGAAGTGTTGTTAGAGTATTCGAGAGTGTAATCTATGCCTTCTGTGAGTTCGAGTGTAATAGTTTCAGAATTGCCGAGTATATCAGTTGATGTGTATGTTTCAGCAACTGTTACTTTAGGCTCGTATGAATCTGTGAAAGGAGTATATATTGCATTTTCAACTGTTATTGTTGCATTCTGGAGAGAGTAGTCACATTCTACGATGCAGCTGTCATACTTATTGCCGGATTTAACAGTAATAACTGCTTCACCTACATCATGAGCTGTAACTTTACCGTTTGCATCAACTGTAGCAACGTCAGGATTATCAGAAGTCCATTCGAGAGCAACGTCTGTAACAGCAGTATCCTTTTCGTTCTTTACAGTTGTAGAAAGTGTTTTTGTGCCGGTCATGAGCTTGTTCAAAGCGATTGAAGTCTTAGGCAAAGAGCCGTCTGCGCTTGTTGTTAAGCCCTTTATCATAACACTTGATGTTGTGAAACCGGTAAGTGAAGTTGAAAGTGAATAGCCGGATTCAGTTACCATTGTAATTGTTGACTTACCATTGCCGACTACTCTTGCAAAACCTGTGTCATCAATTTCAATAACAGAAGGATTGCTGGAGATCCAATGAGCAACTCTGTCGTCATGGTCATAAGGGTAGTTGGATTCGATAACGATATCGCCGCTCAATGATATTGTAGAGCCTACATTAAGTACTTTGTGGAAAGATGTAGTACCGGTTTCGTTACTGATTATAGAACCTTTTGTAGCCTTTTTGAGAACCTGAAGGCGGAAAGATTTTGAAAGTGAAGGATTATTCTTGCTGCTTGCCTTAACAGTAACTATACCTCTTGCAAAGCCTGTCAGCTGTATAGAAGAAGCTGTTGTTTTGTCAATAGTAACATAGTCGCCGTTATTTTCGCCGTTGCCGAGAACTTCCCAAACGATGCTGTCGTCAGGTGAAGTGCCGTCAGCGGATACAAGATTTCCGGTTATAACTACAGATTTCTGATCGAATACTTTGAGTGTTGTTCCGTTGTAAATAGTTGTAATCTGTGTACCGTCTGTTGTAGAGAGATTGATATCAGCGGAGTCAATTTTCTTTGTTACGTTGCAGGTAATCTTTGCTTCAACGCCTGAATTCTTTGCTCTTGCTGTAATTGTAACAGTACCCTTTTTGATACCCTTTACAACAGCTGTCTGTTCGTTGGAGAAAGCACCCTCTACGATTGATCTTACTGTAGCGATAGATTCATCGGATGAGGACCACTCGATTTCTTCATCAGCGGTTGTCGGGTTCATTATAGCAGTAATCGGTGTTTCAACACCAACACGAGTAGATATTGTTTTTGTCTGGAATGAGATAGAATCAGCCTTTGTCAGAACTTTAAGATCTACTTCGGCACGTACATTGTCGTTTTCACCTGTTACAGTGATCTTGACATCGCCCTTGCCGACTGCTGTTACAAGACCCTTTTCGTCAACTGTAGCAACTTTTGTATTGCTGGATTTCCATGTGAATACGTCTGTTGCACCTGTTTCGTAGCCTTTACCTGTATAGCTTGGAGTTGCCTCGTAATTGAGCTGGATAGTATCGCCGACTTCCATTGCTCTCGGATCATTTGTGATTTTGAGGCTGGTTGCAGGGTTTTCTTTTACTATGAGGACATGGATATACTTTGGAACATTCTGGTAATTATGCACTGTATCCGTTTTTTCTTTGCCGTCATCATCGTAATACTTGAATTTCTTGTCGCCAAGGTTATAATCTCTCGGAGTGGTTTCTGTTGCCTTATATTTTGCAACAATGGTAACATTGCCGTTCTTTTTAGGAGTAAACAGACCATTCTGAGTGATTTCTGCCTTTGTTGTAGCGCTTGGGGTAACTCCTGTCTGACCCTCGTATGTAGAACCCTCATAAACGAACCATTCAACTTCATCAGTTGAGTTTGTAGGAACTTTCTGAGCGGTGAACTGATACTGGTGGTTAGCTATAACCATGAGGTTTGTGGAGTTTGTAAGGTTGTTATCATTCAAATCGAGGGAATTGCCTTTTGCACCCTGAGATATTCTCATATCTGTAGCAGGCTGATATACAACGATTGTTACTGAACGGTATACTTCACCGCTTGAGGTAGTGAAATAAAGGTGTGTTGTACCGGGGTTCTTTGCCGTCCATTTTGTTTCGCCTTTGCTGTCAGTTTCTCCGTGTCCGCCGGCTACGGTTGCAGTGATTTCTTCCTTTCCTCTTTCAGGACAGTTAATTTCTACGAAGTCCTCAGCATCTCCATCACGGAAGAAACGAATTTCGTCATCAACTGAAACGCCGTTATCATTACTTGCAACGACACGGAAAGTCTTTTTTACATTGTGGTAAACAGAGTCTTTGCCGGCTGCTTCCGAGTTATCAAGATATATGATAGGGTTATCGCCGAGGTCATTGCCATTTTCGTCAAGAATCTTCAGCTGGGTAGCCACTGTATTTGCAACAGCATTGACTTCGATTCCTGTGTTGCCATAACTTTTTACGAATCCTGTTGCACCGCAGGACATGAGCAAAGCCGCGGCAGAGAAAACGGCAAGAGCCTTTCTTGCAGACTTATTTGTCTTTCTCACAATTATCAATCTCCTTTTCGATAATATTTGAGTGTTACAGGCAAGGTGTCATGACAAAAGAGCCGTATCCCCTCCAATACGGTTTATAGCCAAAAACACTCTACACATCGCACTCTTTTAGTAATATTCTAACATTTATAAACTTACTCGTCAACATTATTTTTGAAAAAATAGTGGACATAACTCAACCGTTTCCAAGACCTTGCAAAAATTAATATTTGTTATGCGAGCAGGGCGTTTGAACGGTGCGCAAAAAACAAAATTGCTTATGTAATGGGCGTTTAACATAACTGGTCACAAAAAGTAAGACCGGACAAATTGAGCGTCCGGTCTGGGGGATGAAACACAAAATGCAGAGTTTTGGATTATAAGAATTCCTTGTTTTTCCATGTCAAGCCCAAGGGTCTTGAGATGACGGTTTTCTTATACCGACGAGGATGTACTGTTCCCAAAGAAACCACTGGTCTCCTTTTCTGCGGAGTACTATCTGACGTGGAGAATCAGCACCTCCGGATTTAACATGAAGTTTTGCATAGCCTTCCTCCTTGTATGTATACGGGTCTGCAAAAACTGTTATGCTGTACGGTACATCGGGGCGATAATCATTAGCCGGAACAGCTCCATCAAAATAAGAGAACGGTACAAACTGCTGTTCCATAAATCTGTCTTTCAGAAAACTCTTTTCGTGGTTGTTGAGTGGTCCCTTAGGTCCTCTGAGGAAATTGAGCATTTCTTCTCCATTAGGTTTGTTTACAGCGTATACACAATATGCGCACACTGCAAGAGCAGCCGTTTTATACGGAGTAGAAAGATTTGATTCAGGCAATTTCTCCAACTGCTGTAAATTTTCAGGTAATTCTGCAAAAGTGAAAGTTTGCTGTGTTTCGGTAGCGGTTGATGCCTGTTCGGATAAATTCTGCTGCAACTGGTCAAATAAACCCATTTTTTAGCCTGCTACTCAAAATATGGACAAATATACCCATATTGAGAAAATTCCTGTTTCATCGTATCCGATTTTGCCAAAGCTACCATCGTAGATTCTTTAACTTATCAAATTGCATAGACAAGCAATGATAAGTATGTACCGTAGGCTATACGGGAATTTACGCCTGTGGAGTGTCATACAAACGATGGTAGCTTTGGCGAAGTCGGATACGATGAAACA
>CACXGC010000011.1 GCA_902767155.1 uncultured Ruminococcus sp.
CACACGGGGATAGCTCGTTGATACTGTACGGGTTGCCGTACTTGAGCGAGAAGCCCCCACCTCTATAGGTGGGGGAGTATGTCACAGGAAAGTATAAAACTACAGTTTATTTATGTTTAGGTGTTTAGCAAATTTACCAAAGTTTTTGTAAAAATGGCATATTTTTTCTCAATAAAATTTGTTAAGGAATTATTTCGCAATGTGGTATAATTAGTTTAGATTAACTTTGGAGTTGTATTTTTATGTCAAATATTGATATCTCAATTATTATACCTTCAAAAAACAGTAAGGAAAAAACGGTTTCCGTTATTAAAAAGCTTTCTGAGAAAATCTCTGATATAAAACCTGAGTTTATTGTTATTGATATGAACTCGACAGACGGCGGTGTGCTTGAGACATTGAATGTCATAAAAGAAAATAATCTTGAAGGATGTGTTATTCAGAGTGGCGGCGGAACAGTTGCATCTGCTCTGAATACCGGACTTTATAAAGCTTCAGGAAAATATGTTACTTTTGTGTACCCGTCAAGATTGTATAAGGAATATCTGAATGAATACTATAATTCCGCTGAGGAAAAAAATGCAGATTTTGTATTCGCTCCCACCGAAGGAAAAGACGGAAGCAGAATACTGATTTCAGATGGTGTTACCGGTGCAGATATAGCTGTTGGTTTGATACGTTCTTCAATTATCATGGATTTTACAGCGGTTATTTTCCGCAGAGATTTTTTGATAGAAAAATGTATTCGTTTTTACGAAGAATGTACTTTTGGCTACGCTGAGGCATTTATATATAATGCCTTGCTTCATTCACCTAAGGTGGCGTACTCGAAAATATGCCTCGAGAGAGATAACTTTTGTGATACACAGAAGGAATATACTGCTACAGCTGCCAGTAATAATTGTTTTGGACGTTTGGAGGCAATGGTTAAAGTCTTCGCATTGGCAAGAGAACTTCACGCTAATGATAAAGTGCTGCTTAATGCGTTTGAGTATCAGAAACTTCCAGCAGTAGCAATGTTTTGTGTAGATAAGCTTTTGTCGGAAGGATTCAAACATTCGTCTATTCGTAAGCTCATGAAGACAAAAAAATATGATCAGTACCTTGATTTTTCAATGGATACGTCACCAGCGCTGAGAACAAAAGTTATTTTATGGAAAACGTTACCGTGGATTTACAAACCCAAATGAGTATTTAAATTCAAATAGAACTTTTAAATATGCCGACAGAATAAATCCTTTTACCAATGCATATTATTGAATAGTACAGTCGGTAAGGGGTGGGCAAAAGATGTCTTTACTGTCAGTTGTTCTGATTGGTATCGCATTGGCTATGGATGCTTTTGCAGTGTCAATGGTTTGCGGTTCGACAGGAAAAAACGGGAGATTGAGAGAATGTCTGACAGTTGCTTTTGTGTTTGCCTTATTTCAGACGATGATGCCTGTTCTTGGATGGAGTATCGGAAAGGCAGGAAGTCGCACAATTGAAAGTTTTGACCACATTATCGCATTCGGGGTACTGTGCTTTTTAGGTATCAAAATGATACTTGATAGTTTTGATAAAATTGATGACAATATAGTTGTGAAAGATTGGCGTGCGCTTATGGCGATGGCAGTGGCGACAAGTATTGATGCATTGACGGCGGGGATAGTTTTGCCGTCGGCAGCCGGTGTCGGAGATATGCTGCATTTGGTTGTTGCTGTTTTGATAATAGGGTGCATAACATTCCTACTTTGCTCGTCAGGGTATATTATAGGTAAAAAGTTGAGTTGTATTGATCCGTCAAAAGCACAGATAATAGGCGGTATTGTGCTTACAGTACTTGGTGTGAAATCTTTTCTTGCAGGTTAGCAAATGTTTTTCCCCTGTATATTATAATACAGGGGTGATTTTTTGCACAGAAGACTTGATAAAATTGTCAAAATAAAGATAGTTATTGTTATTTTGCTGATAATTTCCGGAATTCTTGTATTTTTGGAACTTCGTCTTAAACCGGTAACACGTTCTGTAGCATCTATTCAGGCAAAAAGCTTTGCAACTCTTGCAATAAATGAAACCACAGTAGATATTTTAGAAGAAATGCATATCTCGTCGGAAGATCTTGAAACGGTTACGGTATCATCTGATGGAGTAATCACTTCCATAAGTACAAATACCGTTACAGTGAATAAGCTTAAAAATCTGATAACTATCCGTACACAGAACGCATTGGCAAATATAAAAAATAAGCGTGTGGATATCCCTCTGGGTACGCTTTTCGGGGGAGAAATACTTAATGGTATAGGACCGGGTATACCTGTACACATTTCGATGTCAGGAAATGTAAATACCGACTTTGAAGAAGAATTTGAAACCGGGGGCATAAATCAGACGGTTCATAAGCTTTCAGTGAAAATAACTGCTGATATTACTATAGTTATGCCTATGACATCATGTTCGGAAAAAGTTATGACCACAATTCTTGTAGGTGAAACTGTAATTGTTGGTAATACTCCCGGGGGAATGATAATGCACGATTTTCAGGAGAATTGATAAATTGTCAGTAACAGAGAATTTATATATTGACATTATTGGAGGGAATATTGTGAATGATTTGAAATTAAAAGAAAATGATCTCAAAAAACAGCAGGAGTGGACATCTTTGTTGCAGGATATTCTTTATCTTCGTGCAGGAAATAAGCAGCCAAAAGCATATGTACGCACATATGGCTGTCAGCAGAATGTTGCAGATAGTGAAATGCTCAAAGGAATGTTGATAGAAATGGGCTGTGCGCTTACAGATGACAATAATGATGCCGATATAATAATTTTCAATACATGTGCTGTTCGTGAACACGCAGAGGACAGAGTTTTTGGAAATGTCGGAGCATTGAAGGCTTTGAAAAAAAAGAAACCGTCGCTGTTTATAGCTCTTTGCGGATGTATGATGGAACAGGAGCATATTGCCGATAAGATATATAAAAGTTTCCCTTATGTAAGTCTTGTTTTTGGAACACATATGCTTCATCGTTTCCCTGAAATGGTGTTTCAGGCTGTTACTACAGGAAAACGTGTTGTTGAAAGGGGCCTTGATGAAGGAAAGATATACGAGGGAATACCACAACATCGTGACGGAAGCTTTAAAGGCTGGCTTTCAATAATGTATGGATGTGATAATTTTTGCACATATTGTATAGTTCCTCATGTTCGTGGAAGAGAGCGCAGCAGGCATTCATCTACAGTTCTTGCGGAGGCTAATGAAATGGTGAAGTCAGGTTTTAAAGATATTACACTCCTTGGTCAGAATGTTAATTCATACGGAAAATGGCTTGATGAAAAAACAGATTTTCCTGATCTTCTAAGAAGTGTTGCAGAAATTGATGGAGATTTCTGGGTTCGTTTTATGACATCACACCCAAAAGATGCATCTAAAAAACTTATTGATGTAATGGCAGAAAATCCGAAAATATGCAATCATTTGCATCTGCCGTTCCAGTGCGGCAGCAATGAAATATTAAGCAGGATGAATCGCCGTTACACAAGAGAAAAATATCTTGATATAGTAGAGTATGCAAAAAATAAAATACCTGATTTGTCAATTACAAGTGATGTAATCGTAGGTTTTCCGGGAGAAACATATGAAGATTTTAAACAGACATTGAGTCTTATAAGAGAAGTAGGATTTACGTCGCTGTTTACTTTTATTTATTCTCCAAGAGTCGGAACCCCGGCGGCATCATTTGATGATCCTGTAAGTCATGAAGAAAAGGCTGAATGGATGAGTGAATTGTTAAAGGTTCAGGAGGAAATTGCAGCAAAGCGCTGTGCAGGTATGGTCGGAAAAGAATACCGAGTTCTTGTTGAGGAGCAGGCAAGGGAAGGAATTCTTAATGCTCGCACACAGAATAATATTGTTGTTGAGTTGCATGGCTCGGCTGATTTGATAGGAACATTTCAGAATGCTGCAATAACTGAGGCAAGAAATTGGATTCTCAGAGGAAAAATTGTGTGAAAATTTTGTAGTTGTCTTTTCAAATCAGACGAATTGTGGTAGAATAGAAGGCATGAAAAAAGGGAGGTTGGTTATATGGCAATTGTTCCGGCTAAGTGTACAAATTGTGGAGCTACTATACGAGTAAGCAATCTTCATACGGATCAGATGATAGAGTGTGCTTATTGTAAATCGACGTTTGTTATTGAACAGGCTATAAATAACTATAATATTAGCATTGTAAATAATGTCAACAATAATATTCAGGCCGGTGTAGTAAATGTTTACGGCGGAAATTCCACCGGATTTCAGATTCGTGCAGGTGTGCTTGAAAAGTATGAAGGTTCTTCTGCTGATGTTACTATTCCATCGAATGTAAGCATAATAGGTTCAGACGCTTTCAATGGCTGTCGTGGATTGCGTAGTGTAGTTATTCCAAATAGTGTTACGACGATCGAACCGAATTCTTTTAATGATTGCAGAAATCTTAAATCTCTTACGATACCTGATAACGTTACTTCTATAGGCAAAGCGGCGTTTAGTGGATGTGGTCTTCAAACTATCAAACTTTCAAATACACTGCGTACAATAGAAGATGAAACATTCATCGGATGTTCTGCGCTGCAAAGTATAAATCTGCCAGCTGCTCTTACTAAGATAGGTCAGTCAGTTTTTAAAGCTTGTGACAGTTTGAAAAGTTTAAAAATTCCGAAAAGCGTAAAGTCTATGTCGTGTGCATTATGTGACTCAAAGATAGAGGAAGTTGTTTTTGAATCGGGTATAAAAGTAATACCGGAGAAAGCACTTTATATGTGCCGTACACTAAAAAAAGTGGATATACCGGATACTGTAACTAAAATAGGGGAAAATGCGTTTGACCTGTGTGAAAGTCTTCAAGAAGTTGTTTTGCCGGAAGGTATAGATAAGTTGCCAAAGGGAGTATTCAGATGCTGCAAGAGTATTAAATATATGAATATACCAAAAAGTGTCACATACATAGGTTCGGAGGCATTTATGGACTGTTCGGGTCTTGTTTCTGTTGAAATACCGCCTGATGTTACAGAGATTGGAAATAGCGCTTTTTCGGGTTGTACAAGTTTGCAAAGTCTGAAAGTTTATGACCGTTTAACTAATATTGGCGTGAGTGCATTTTTTAAATGCACGAATTTGAAATTACTTAATGTTCCGCAGAAAGTTATTGGCATAAATGATTTTCAAAGTTTGGTAAATGAGCGAGTTTACAAAGGGACTTGCCGATATTGTGGAAGCTCTTTCAAAGGGTTGATAAAAAAGACGTGTTCCAATCCGGTGTGTCAAAGACGCAAGGATTACTGATAAAATCGTGTAAACTAAAATAAGATAAAAGGAGTTAAAGATAATGGAAAAAGATGTAATTGCAATTGCAAGGGAACTTGGAAAACAGCTGCAAAAGGAAGATGCGTACATAAAATACAGTCTTGCAAGACAAGCCGCAGATGAGGATCAGGAATTGCAGAAACTTATTGCAGAGTTTAGTGCTTTAAGAATGGAAATATCAGAAGATGCACAGAAAACAGATGAAGAGCGTGATATTGAGGCAGCTAAAAAACACGCTGAGGATATGAGAAAAGTGTATGCAAAAATAATGACAAATGAACATATGATGGCATACAATGATGCAAAAGACGGTTTTGATGTTATCATGAACCGCATTACTGCAATTATTCAAAAATCATCGGATGGAGAAAATCCTGAAACAGCTGATTATTCTCCGGAATGCAGTGGAAGTTGTGCGACTTGCGGCGGATGTGGCTGAATTGTTCATTAGGTAATGAAAAGCAGAGAGGAAGAAGAAAATGGGTGAATTGTCACCGCTTATGCAGCAGTATCAGAAGGTGAAGGAAGAATATAAGGATGCTATTGTTTTTTTCAGAGTCGGCGACTTTTACGAAATGTTTTTCGATGATGCCAAAACTGCCTCGAGAGAATTGGAACTGACGCTTACCGGAAAAGACTGCGGAATGGCTGAACGCGCGCCTATGTGCGGTGTGCCGTTTCATAGCTATGAAACATATGCTGCAAGACTGATAGCAAAGGGCTATAAAGTGGCGATATGTGAGCAGATGGAAGACCCTTCAAAAACAAAAAAATTGGTCAAGCGTGATGTTATCCGTGTAATAACACCCGGAACAGTAATGGAACAAAGTATGCTTGATGAGGGCAGTAATAATTTTATATGTTCTGTTTTCACGCAGAAAAATAAGACAGGAATGGCATTTTGTGATGTTTCTACAGGAGAATTATATGTTACACTGATAGAAAGTGAAGATTCGGAAAGTGCTGTTAAAGATGAGCTGCTTAAATATTCTCCCCGAGAATTGCTGATTGGCGGAGATACTGTTAGGTTTAAAACGCTTGGTTCATTTATAAAGGACAAACTTTCTGCGTGTGTTAATATGCTTGATGACGAGGATTTTTCATTTGCTGATGCTAACAATGTGATAAGAGACCAGTTTGAAGGTAAAAGTCTGGAACAGTTAGGACTTTCGGGAATGATACAGACGGTTTCTGCTCTTGGCGCACTTCTTGTTTATTTGATACGTACACAAAAAGGCGGTATGGAACGTATAAGCAGTATCCAAATTTACAGTGAGGAGCAATACGTACACCTTGATTATAATACACGCCGCAATCTGGAATTGACTGAACCGCTTAACAGTAAAAATAAATTAGCATCATTGCTTGCAGTTCTTGATAAGACAAAAACTTCAATGGGTAAGCGATTAATAAAAGGTTATGTTGAGAAACCGCTTATCAGTATTGGAATGATAACACGCCGTCAGAATGCTGTTTCTGAATTATATGAAAATGTACAAATGCGTGTAAATCTTCGAGATGCACTTGTAGGAATGTTTGACATTCAGCGTGTAATAACAAGAATAGTTTATGGTTCTGCTAATGCAAGAGAATTGCGCTCACTTTGTTCAGCACTCCAGCGTTTGCCGGAAATAAAATGCAGCATTAAAGATGCTCATAGCAGTATGCTGAAAGATTTATCGGAAAAGATAGACCTGCTGACAGATATAGTAGAACTTATTGATAAAACTATTGATGAAGATCCGCCATTTTCAGTGCGAGAGGGAGGACTCATCCGAAAGGGATGTTCTAACGAATTGGATGAGCTTCGTAGCGATATGAAGGGCGGAAAGGACCTTATGACGAAAATTGAATCCGAGGAACGAGCAAAAACTGGCATTCCAAAATTGAAAATAGGATATAACCGTGTGTTCGGTTATTACATAGAAGTGTCAAATTCCTATAAAGAAATGGTTCCTGACAGTTATATACGCAAGCAGACTCTTACAGGCGGAGAAAGATATATTACAGAAGAATTGAAAAATCTTGAACGTCGTATACTTGGTGCGAAAGACAGGGCAAATGAATTGGAGTATGCGCTGTTTGAGAAAATCAGAAATTCAGCAGCACAAGCAGTCGAAAGGATATCCGGTTCAGCATCGGCAGTTGCAGAGCTGGATGTATTGGCATCGTTTGCGCAGTCAGCGGCAGATTATAATTACTGCTGTCCTACTTTGAATAATAGTGGAGCAATACATATTAAGGATGGAAGGCATCCTGTTGTTGAAAGAATTGTTGCGGATACTCGTTTTGTTCCGAACGATACTAATCTTGATCTTCAAAACGAGCGTGTTGCTATTATAACCGGACCAAATATGTCAGGTAAATCTACTTTCATGCGTCAGACAGCGCTTATTGTACTTATGGCGCAGATGGGAAGTTTTGTTCCGGCAAAAAGTGCAGATATTTCTGTAGTTGACAGTGTATTTACACGAATAGGTGCATCAGATGACCTTTCTACAGGTCAGTCAACATTCATGGTTGAAATGAATGAAGTGGCTTATATATTGAAAAAAGCAACATCGAAAAGTTTGCTTATACTTGATGAGATAGGTAGAGGAACTTCGACATATGATGGAATGAGTATTGCCAGAGCAGTACTTGAATATGTTGCAGATACGAAAAAACTTGGTGCGAAAACGCTTTTTGCAACTCATTATCACGAGCTTACTGTTCTTGAGGATAAACTCAAAGGGGTTAAAAACTACAATATTGCTGCAATGAAACATGGTGATGACATCACATTTCTGAGAAGGATAATTCCGGGTGCAGCAGATGAGTCTTATGGTGTAGAAGTAGCCAAACTTGCCGGTTTACCGGAAAGCGTTATTGTCAGGGCAAAAAAAATTCTCGCCGAATTGGAGAGCGGTAAGAAGACAGAACGTCCATCACGTAAAAAAGATGATGAGTCGGAAGTACAAATGATGTTTGCGGCACAAGAAACACCAATAGAAAAACGTCTTCGTGAATTGGATATTAATACTCTTACGCCTATGGAATCTATGAATATTTTGTTTGAACTGATAAAGTTGTTAAATCATCAGTAAAATGCAGGTGGTGAAAGAATGGGAGCAATAAATGTTCTGCCGAAAAATATTGCGGAGCTGATCGCCGCCGGAGAAGTAATTGAAAGACCGTCATCAGTTATAAAAGAATTGGTCGAAAACAGTATAGATGCCGGTGCTGAGAAAATAACCGTCGAAATACAGCATGGAGGCATAACCTATATGAGGGTTTCGGATGACGGTGGCGGTTTGGAGCATGAAGACGTAAGAAATGCGTTTTTGCGTCATGCTACGAGCAAAATATCCCGTCAGGATGATCTTGATGCAATTTCTACGCTTGGATTTCGCGGTGAGGCACTTGCATCCATATGTGCGGTTTCAAAAGTTGAATTGTTGACTAAAAGCAGCAAGGAGGAAAATGGAACACGTTATGTGATTGATGGCGGAGAAGAAAAAAATATTGAAACGATAGGATGTCCGCAGGGTACTACTTTTATTGTCAGAGATATTTTCTATAATGTTCCGGCAAGAATGAAATTTTTAAAAAAGGATGTTACTGAAGGAAATGCTATATCATCCCTTTTGGAGCGTATAGCTCTGTCACATCCGGAGATAGGTTTTACACTTATCCGTGACGGCAAACAAACTTTGAAAACTCAGGGAGACGGAAAACTTGAAAATGCGGTGTTTAATGTGTTTGGAAAGGAGTTTTTCAAATCGCTGATACCGGTTTCGTATAGTTATAATAATATGTCTGTTTGGGGATTTGTAACAAAACCCGTTTCATCAAGCAGGGCAAACAGAACAATGCAGATGTTTTATATAAACGGACGTTATGTGCGTTCAAAGACAGCAATGGCGGCACTTGAACAAGCATATCGTGGCAGTATTATGACAGGGAAGTATCCGTCCTGTGTGCTGTTGATTAATATGAATTGTTCTATGCTTGACGTTAATGTTCATCCGGCAAAGTTGGAAGTACGATTTACTAATGAAACACCCGTGTTTGATTGTGTATATCATGCGGTTCGCTCAGCAGTAACTAAGTTTGATACCCGTAACGATGGCGAGTCGGTGAGAGATATACGTGTAACAAAGCCATCTTTGTTGACAACACCAACTGATGAAGCGAGTCAGATGAGAATTCCGTCGTCTGAGCAAATAGAAAAACCGCTGAATAATGTTTTTTCTTTTCAAAGCAGTGAAGATGATGATGAACCGGAAATATTCATTCCAAGAACAAATGAATCTGATAATTACAGTGCTTTTGAGAAACGTAATGAGCTGCCTTCTGATGCAGTCATACGGAAAGAGGATATGACAGAACGTTTTGGTGCTTTTGAAGCCGAAACGGAAATTAATGTTCAGATTGAAAATCCTGTAACAGAAAAAGTTCAATCTGAGCCTTTAATATCATGTGAGAGTACAGAAGATAAGCAGGAAACTCTTGTACGTTACATAGGAGAAGCTTTCAGAACTTACATAATACTCGAATATGGCGACGATAGAATTATGTTTATTGACAAACACGCAGCACACGAAAGACTTATATATGAGCGTTTAAAAAAAGAGGGAAGGGGAAGTAATTCTCAAATGTTGCTTTCGCCTGTTTCGATGACGCTTGATAATGAGGAATGTCGTATTGTTCTTGAACATAAGGATATGCTTTCTTCAATCGGATTTGACGTTGATTCATTTGGTGATAAAACGATAATTATTCGTTCAGCGCCGGTAATGCTTGAAAAAGAGGATATTGTGGGAGCATTTTCAGAAATTGCAGATTATTTGTGTAAACATCGCAAAATTATAATGTCTGAGAAAATGGAATGGATATATGCAAACACTGCTTGCCGTGCTGCTATAAAAGCCGGAAATATAAACCATTCAGAGGAACTTATACAACTTGCCCGTACATTGGAAGAAAATCCTGATATCAAATATTGTCCTCATGGAAGACCAATATACTTCTTTATGTCAAAACATGATATAGAAAAATCATTTGGAAGAATACAGTGAAAGTACTTTTTATATTATTAAAGTGTGAAAATTTATAAAAAATAAATAAAAATGTTGATTTTTAGCTGATAATTTGATATAATAGCATAAGATTATCCGTAAATGAGGTGTGACTACAATGACAAACTTAAACACTAAGGCAACGGAAGAATTGCAGGAACTTATGGAACCGGAAGAAACCGAAGCATTGGAAGAATCAGAAACAAGTGTGGATGAGGAATCTGTAGTAATTACAGATTTGAAACTTACTCCGGAAGAAACAATAGAGTTTCTTAAAAGAAAACTTGAACAGGCAGAGATGGAGGCAACAGATAAAAGCATCGCTTTGATTGAAATGACAGCATCGAGAAATGCGCTGTATAAATCTTTGCAGGAAACACAGATGCGCCTTGCAGAAGCAGTAGGGCAGCGCGAAAGTGACATTGAGGCTTATCAAAAAGAATTGGATATTCGGCTTGATGAGAAGAGAAAATTGCAGGAACAATGTGATTCTTTGGTCATAAAGGCAAAGCGCTATGATGAATTGCAGGAAAGTGTTGTATCAATCAAAATGAAAGCCGAGGCTCATGCTCATAGTGTTATAGATGAGGCACAAGAGAGAGCTTTGGATACGATTATGCTTATTGATAATATTGAAAATGAAATTAAGCTTTTTCAAGAAGACCTTATTTATCTGCGCCGTGATATAAAAATCGGAACGCTTACATTGGACGACAGGCTTGATAGTATATATCTTAGACTGTGTAAAAATCTTGACAGACTTATCGGTATAAAGGAAGATTTCTATAAAAAGAATTCATTGCCGCTGGATGATGATATGATATCAGAAGGCAGTGTACCTGTGATAAACTATCCTGTAAATACTGCAAGTACAAACGAAGATGATTCATAAACAAAAGCTGTCGCATAAGCGTGTTTATAACGCTGTGCGGCATTTTTGTTACTATAATAGTGCATGGGAGTGGTTAATGTGGCGGATACAACAAGTAAAGAATTGAGAAACAAATTGATCTATCAGATTTTTGTCAGGAATTATAGCGAAGAAGGTACTTTTAGGGCTGTAGAAAGTGATTTGGATCGCATAAGAGATCTCGGTACGGATATTGTATATTTTCTTCCAATACACCCTATAGGTGTAAAAAACAGGAAGGGCACACTTGGCTCACCATATGCAATAAGAGATTACCGAAGCATAAATCCGGAATATGGTACAATTGAAGATTTTAAAAGACTTGTAAGTGCAATACACGCCAAGGGAATGAAATGCATAATTGATGTAGTTTATAACCATACTTCTCCTGATTCTGTACTGTCTCAGGAACATCCGGAATGGTTTTATCATAAAAAAGACGGCTCTTTCGGAAATCGTGTCGGAGATTGGAGCGATATAATAGATCTTGACTATAACAATATGGAACTGTGGGATTATCAGATCGAAACGCTCAAATATTGGGCAGAGATAGTTGACGGTTTTCGCTGTGATGTAGCACCGCTTGTTCCTGTCAAGTTTTGGGAACGTGCAAGAGTGGAAGTAGAGCAGGTAAGATCCGGTTGTATATGGCTTTCTGAGTCGATCGAGCCCAATTTTATAATTCATTTGCGCAGCCGTAATATTACAGCACACAGTGACGGGGAAATTTACAGGGCGTTTGATATCAGTTATGACTATGATATATATAACATAATGACAGATTATATTTTCGGAAAACAGCCACTCTCTGCCTATGCTGAGGCAATAAACAGACAGGAGTATATTTATCCTGATAATTATGTTAAGTTGCGTTTTTTGGAAAATCACGATCAGACAAGAGCACATTTTCTGATACCGGATTATAAATCTCTTCTGAATTATACAGCATTTATGTTTTTTCAGAAAGGAACAGCGTTTCTTTATGCCGGTCAGGAATTCGGAGTATCACATCTGCCTGGTCTTTTTGATAAAGATACTGTGAAGAGGTCACCGGAAGATAATTTAGACATGACCGGATTTATTAAGAATTTGGCTGAAATAAAAAAGAGTGAGATTTTTAAGGACAGTGTTTATAGTGTAACAGCGGTAAACGAGGATACACTTGTTGCAGTTCATTCACACAGCAAAGAAAAAGCAGTGGGAGTATTTTCTTTGAAAGGAAAAACTGTTCATGTGCCTGTGGATATGCCGGACGGTTTGTATGTTGATATGATAAGCAGTAAGAAAATTGAAGTTTTTCGTAAAAGCATAAATTGTGAAGGAAAACCGATTATTTTGATTTATTGATATAAAAAATGAAAAGTGGTCATGCAAGAACAAAAATCTTACATGACCGCTTTTTATTTCAAATGGAATCATTTGTAATATCTTCTATGATTTGTGCTAATGTTTTATACTTGGGTTGATATTTGAAATAAATTTTATATCCGTTTTCGGTCAGCGTTTTAAAAAATATTTTTGCACATTCTATTTTTGCAATTTCATTATTTCGCAGAACATTTTTTCCTTCAACATCTTTTGTTTCAATAACTATGCTTAACTTTTCATCACTGTCTTTCTTTTTTACGATACACATAAAGTCGGGACTGTATGTTTCTCCTGTAATTGTTGGTATTGAAATACTGTTTTTGGGGATTTTTCCGTATACAACTATGTTTTCGTTTTCAGAAAGCATGTTATTTTTTTCTAAAGGAGAATCATATGCATAAATATCATAAAGATATTTTTTACTTGTTGTTCCGTTTTCAGTATATTTACCAACACGCCAGAGTTCGATTTCCCCTTTTGGCGTACCGCTTGAGTATGATAGTGCTGTGTTTCCAACCGGAGAGTTGATTTTTTCATAATGAAATCTTTCTTTTAGATTTGAAACTTTCCAGTTTTTGAATTCACTGCAAAATGCATCTACGGAGCTTTCGTTTATATATTCTTCATTGATAGTACCATGTTTTTTACAGTACTCGATCAGTGCATTATGAAGTACTGTAATTGGAATTCCTGTTATATTCATGATTTTCCTTAGGAATTCACCGTATGGAATTGAGCGTGAAAGAGTATATTGAACGCCTGCCTCTACTTCAGAAGTTATATGTTTTCCATCACTTTTTATGACGTGTCGGCTGCTTGATATTGAAGATTTTGTAAATATATTTGCTTTTTCAAGTATTGAAAGTACTACAGATGGCATATCATCATTTAACTTGCGGTCATAGAGCAGAATGTATTTTTGGTTTATATTTTCCCATAAAGTTTTGATTTCTTTGTAAACTTCTTTACGAATTATAATATTTTTCGGTTTGTTTTTGTTATTGTCAATGATCTTATTAGTGGAAACACCGGAATTGAACATAGGATATTCTGAAAAAAACATATTTCTTGTTTCAGGAAGAATATTATAGTGTCTGTCAATATAATTTTTTCCTCTAAGTTCATCAAACAACTCGTCATCTGTAATACCAAGTTCTTTGGCGGCGGAAATGAGCTGTTCTTCTGTTATGTAAGATGATTGAGGAATTTCATCATTGATCATATCTATAAGTTCTTTAACAAAATCAGCTTCTGTGAAGTCTACAATGTAGTTAAGATAAAATTCTTCATTTGAAATTCTACTTCCATTTTCGTCTACAGGCAAACGTAATCCGCGTCCAATTTCCTGAAGTTTGCTTTCCTCACTTCCGCTTGAGCGAAGTTTGGCAATAGTGAACACGTTAGGATTATCCCATCCCTCTTTAAGTGTCCATTTTGAAAATAGAAATCTTAGAGTATTATATGAGCCGTCATCATTTTTAAAAGACAGTAATTGCTTTTTTCCGTTGAGTATGATATCTATTTCTTTTGCTACTTCTTCTTCGGAATCTTTATTATCTTGTGAAAAATAACCGGCATGGCAGGCATTTATATTTTCAAGAGATGCTTGGAGATATTCACGATATGAGCTTTCATGTTCTTCGAGAGAAGAGAGTGTTAAAAGTATTTGTTCTTTTAAAAGTTTTTCAAAAGTTGATAGCAGGTAAGCAGGTTTACCGTTTTTAATATGGCGATATGATGAAATATCATCTATAAAAAATAGTGCAAGAGTTTTTATTTTAAAATTACGGTTACAAAAATTTTTACGCTCGGTTTCAAAGTGCCTTTGTAATGCCAAACGAAGCATTTGTTCCTGATAGGAAGACATATACACATCTGTATACATTTTTTCGCCAACTGTTTTTATTACTCCATTTGAAAATTCAACACTATTTGAGGTTATGTTACTGATAGTTATTCCTTCAAATGAATTGTTTATAATAGATAGGGGATCACCCTTTTTTAGATTAAAGGATTTTGTTACATTGCTATTTTTTTGCTGAAATGTTACAGTATCTTTGCTTTTTATGGAAACAATTTTTATTATTTCTTTTTGCTTTGAATAAATTTCAATATGTTCCTTTGCAATGCATTTTATAAGTCCAAGATTAAATGCTTGACAAGCATTCAAATCGTACAATAGATATTGATAATCTTTTTCTGATGATTTGTTTTTTCCATTACTTTTTGTTTTTTCCGGAAAAGTTGCGCCGTAACGTATTATAAGCTGAGGCTGAATTTCGTTCATTATTATTTGAAAAGTTTTTTGATTGCGTGAAAAACGATGTGGCTCATCAATAATGGCAACAGGTTTTGTAGCCTTAATAGCATCAAAGGGGCGATAAAATCCCTCGACACTATTGTCATAATCATCTCTCCAGAGAAGTCCGGTATCTTTTCCATTACGTTTTGTATTAGCAGTTAAAAGATGCATATTTACGATAAGTACATATATCTTTTTTCTATTTTGGCGGCTTCCTTTTACAAATTCACTTACTGTATCAGGAAAACAATTTCGTGTTTTCTTTTTATTTCCTGAGGTTTCAAGTACTTCGAGTTCGATTTCAGTACCATATCCGCAGCAGTCTGCAAAATGACGACGTGAGTATTCATCATTGATGAATTTAGAAGTTCCAAACTTTATAGCTAATGATGGTACAAAAATTATGAATTTATTTAGTCCGTAGCGCTTGTTAAGTTCATAGATTGTTTTTGTATAAACATACGTTTTGCCTGTACCGGTTTCCATCTTTATATCGAGATTAAGGCAATTTCCAATATCAGGACTATTTTTGTATTGAGGAAGTATTGCTTTTTGTAGTTCTTTTAAGTTTTCTTTCAGTCTTGAATCTGAGAGATTTATCTCGGGATTTTCGTAAAATTTTGTTGGAGGAATTAAGGACACATCTTCTAAAGCATCACATACAGCATCTATTGCCTTTTGCTGATGAGGCAGATCTTGTTGAAGGAGCAGTTCCATTTTATCATATCCCCTTTTTAGTAACGTATATCGAAATTTATATGCAGTTTATTTTCAGAGTATCTCATTCCGGAAAGATTGGTTTTAAGAGAATCTATTTCTGTCCAGAGAAAACTGTAACCGAATAAAACTATATTTGTCGGATTAAACGAATTGTCGTTATGATACTTTTCAACAATAGCAGTAATTGCTTGGTCGCTGAGTTCAGGATTGATAAGATACAGATGTTTATCCATAAGATATGCAGAATATCCATTAAAGTCAACAGTTTCAAATTTAGCCGTAAAGCCGTATCCGTCACGTACAAGCCATGTTGTTAGTACTGTTTCGACGCCAAAATCCTGAAGAATATTATTTAGCAAAGTAAAACCTGATTCCGGAACAAATTTTTCGAGTTTATCAAGTGTTTCTGCATTAGGTTCTGCAAGTGTAAAGTGAAGAAATCCAAGATCAGCATCTGTAGAAGGATTTTTATCTTTGATTTGTTTTGCTGCACGTACTAAACGTTCTTGTCCGATTTCGTCCAAAGAGTGTTTTCTTCCGGCTTTATCAAGAATATCAATGATTTTTTCAAGTTCTTGTTTTTTGTCGCCGGACGCTTTTTTTATACTTTCATCAAGATTTTCGGGAATTTGGATTGATATACTATGGATATTTTTTCCGTTTACGGATTCAAGCATACAAGCGTGTGCGGTCGAAGCTGACCCGGAAAAAAAGTCAACGACGATATCTCCGTTAGATACTACCATATTCATTAATTGTCTTATTAGTGCAGTAGGTTTCTTACCATTTTTATATGGCATATCTCCCTCTATATCAAGTCGTCCCCAACTGATATTATCCCAAAGAGTACCTATTTTTTCTGTTTTTATAATATTTGAGCCTTCAATATAGGAAGAATCTCTGAGCCAGACTACAAGAGTTTCGTTCCATATAAATTTTGTTTCCTCTTTTCCACGACTTTTTCCTGTTTTTGGAATGTATTTGTATGAAACTAATTTTCCTTTACTATTGATAGTATCATTTACTTTTTTTAGTATAGAGGTTTGTGCATTTGTTACCATGAAGATTTGATTAAAATATTTTTTGTAAGCTTCTTCAGGTGATATATTTTCTAATTTACATACTTCACTTATGGAAGAGAATTTATATCCTTCGTGTGTAAAGATATGTATTTCTTCGTCAGTTCCTTTATTAAGTACAGCAGTTTCAGTTGATGTACCGGCATCTGTAAGTATTCTTGTATAGTAGAAACCGATTTTATTTTCCTTGTGTTGCTGAATATAGTCAGTAAGTAAGGTTTTTTCAACAGGAGGTTCAAAATTCAGTTTATCTTTTTTTCGTGCATACCAGAAAATCGTTTCGTAATTTTTTTTAAGGCGCTGATCTTCACCACCGCCGCTTGCACCGGAACTTGCTTTTGCTTTTATACATATTGTGTTAATGTAGTTGCTTTCATCGAAAATGTCGTCACAGATAAGTTTCAGGTCGGCTTGCTCATTATCGTCAATCGAGATGAAAATAACTCCGTCATACGACAGCAAATCACGTGCAAGAATCAACCTTGGATACATAAACATAAGCCATGCTGCATGAGAAGAACTTCCACGTTTTGTTATATCAATAATATGTTTTGCTTTTTCTTCACTGATACTGAGTTTATCGGAAAGTTCTTCTGCGGTAAAGTTAAAGTTGTCACTATATAAGAATCTGTCAGAGCCTGTATTATATGGTGGGTCAATGTATATGCATTTTATTTGTTCCCTATAGGATTTGAGCAAATGCTTTAGACCGTCAAGGTTATCACCTGTAATATATATATTTTGGCTTTTTGAGTTTTCAGGTTTGCTGTTATGTTTTTTGTCAGGTATGATAACAGTAGTTGTATCTAAAGACGAGATCATTCGTGCGTAATTTTTACCAAGAAATTGCAATTCATAGCTTTCATCTGTTATGTTGACTTTATCAGAGAGATGTTTTTTGAAATTCTCTATATTAAAATTGCCGTCCTTATCAAAGCATGATGGGAAATATTCTTTAAGAATAGAAATTTCTCTTGTATTTGGTGTAACTGTCTTGTTTGATTCCATTATATCTTTAATCATTTTTATTTTTTACAGAAAATTTACATGACATAATTTTTTCTGCAAAATACTGCTACTCAAAATATGGACAAATATACCCATATTGAGAAAATTCCTGTTTCATCGTATCCGATTTTGCCAAAGCTACCATC
>CACXGC010000012.1 GCA_902767155.1 uncultured Ruminococcus sp.
AACAAATAATAAGTCAGCCTTACGGCTGACCGGCAATTCATCCCCGACCTATAGAGGTCGGAGTCTTCTTGCCGCTTTAGGATAAAAAGGTCAGCTATTCACAATGTTCAGTTTTGTCCATTTTCCCTTTTCAGAATTTTATTCGATTATTACTTTTACGAAATAACAATGTCACAAGTATAACTTCCTGTAAAATATGAAATTCCAAAAAAGCTTGTACAATAATTTGTATATCATCATGCAAACTCTTTTGCCTTACTACTTGAAATTGAGAATAAAAGATTGTATAATAAGGGAGCAGTAACGAAAAAGAAAGGTTGATGATTATGGCAATAGATAAGCAAAAAGCACTTGAAACAGCTTTGAATCAGATAGAAAAACAGTTTGGCAAGGGTGCTGTAATGCGTCTCGGTCAGAATGCCGCAATGCAGGTTGATGCCATTCCTACAGGCTCTCTTTCACTTGATATGGCACTCGGAATCGGCGGTCTTCCAAAAGGACGAATTGTAGAAATTTTTGGTCCTGAATCTTCCGGTAAGACAACTCTTGCTCTGCATTGTATCGCAGAAGCTCAGAAACGTGGCGGATATGCCGCTTTTATTGATGTTGAACACGCTCTTGATCCGATATACGCAAAGGCTCTCGGCGTTGATATCGACGAACTTCTCGTTTCACAGCCGGACACAGGTGAAGATGCTCTCGAAATAGCCGAAGCTCTTGTACGTTCAGGTGCTATCGACATTATTGTTGTAGACTCTGTTGCCGCACTCGCACCAAAAGCTGAAATCGAGGGCGATATGGGTGCTGCTCATGTCGGTCTTCAGGCAAGACTTATGTCTCAGGCTCTGAGAAAACTTGCCGGTTCAATATCCAAACTCAACTGTGTTGCAATTTTCATTAACCAGCTCCGTGAAAAAGTCGGCGTAATGTTCGGCAATCCCGAAACAACTCCTGGTGGTCGTGCTTTGAAGTTCTACGCCTCTGTACGCATTGATATCCGCAAAATAGATACTCTTAAAGTCGGAAGCGAGGTAGTCGGCTCCCGTACACGTGCAAAAGTTGTAAAAAATAAGATTGCTCCGCCTTTCCGTGAGGCTGAATTCGATATAATGTACGGTCAGGGTGTTTCCCGTATCGGCGAACTTCTTGACATGGCTGTGCAGCTTGATATTATCAAAAAAAGCGGCGCATGGTTCTCATTTGAAGAAAACCGCATTGGTCAGGGTCGTGACAATGCTAAAGAATTTTTGAAAAACAATGCAGATGTTGCTCAGAAAGTTGAAGAACAGATTATGACTAACAGAGATAAGCTCTCTTTCACAAGACAAACAGCCAAGAAATCCAAAGGAAAAGCTTCTGCGGAAGATACTGAAAGTGAAACTCAGCGTCCTGCAACAAAACCGGCAGAAAAACCCGATGGTAATGCCGAAAGCAGTCCACGCACTTCTGATGCTGATCTTGATGTAATGGTGGACTGATATGCTTATTACAGCAATTGAAGAGAGAAAAAAGGGATTGTCCGCCCTTTTTATAGACGGTGAATATGCTCTGAGCATAGACACCGTTACTCTTGTTTCTTACGGAAAAAAAACGGGCAGCGAAATTTCTGATGAAGAACTGCATAATCTCATCGAGCAGTCAAATATAAATCGTGCAAAAGAGAAAGCTCTTTATCTTATCGAATACCGAACAAGAACACGCAAGGAAATAGAGGATAAACTAATCCCCTTGTACGGTGAAAATGCAACGGAAGCAGCTATTGAAAGACTGGAACAGCTGAAACTGATCGACGATGAATCTTTTGCAAGAGAATATGCAGAAAATCTTCTGATAAAGAAAAAATTCTCCGTCAGACGAGCACTTTTTGAACTCACAAAGAAAGGTATCGACAAAGAGCTGGCAGAAGAAATATTGGAAGAAATGGAACCTGATCCTGTCGAACAAATAGTTTCCGTGATCGAAAAAAAATACGCCCGTAATCTTAATGATGAGAAAGGCAGAAACCGTGCTGTAAACGGTCTTCGTGCTATGGGATATAAATGGGAAGATATAAAGGACGCTCTCAGTCAATTTGATGAATGGGAATAATTTTAAGGTTTATCCAAGGAGATGCAAAAATATGTCGGTAAAGATAGGAATGATAAGTCTTGGCTGTGCAAAAAACCGTGTTGACGCTGAAATGATGCTCTATACACTTAAAGCTGCCGGCTATGAACTTGTTCAGAATGTTGCACATTGTGATGTCGCAATTGTAAATACCTGCGGTTTTATCGAGGACGCAAAACAGGAAAGTATCGATGAGATACTCGAACTTGTTCAGATGAAAAAAGAAGGCACCATTAAAGCAATAATTGTAACCGGTTGTCTCGCAGAAAGATATCAGAGCGAAGTAATGAAAGAATTGTACGAAGTTGATGCAGTTGTAGGAATAGGCGGAAACAAATCCATTGCAGAAGTTGTCGAAAAAGCTATAGAAAAAACAAAAACCGAACTTTTCCCGAATAAAACAGAACTTCCCCTCTGCGGCGGACGTGTACGTACAACTCCATTTTATTACACATATCTGAAAATAGCAGAAGGCTGTGACAATCATTGTACCTATTGTGCTATTCCGATGATACGAGGACCATTCCGCAGCCGTCCTATGGATGACATTATTTCAGAAGCTAAAGAACTGAGCGAAAAAGGCGTTAAGGAATTTATCATCATAGCGCAGGATACTTCACGTTATGGCGAAGACATTTGCGGAAAATCACTTCTTCCCGAATTGCTGAAAAAACTTTGTGCTATAGAGTCACTTCAATTCATTCGTGTTCTGTATTGTTATCCTGAAAGAATAACCGATGAACTTATTGATGTCTTTGCATCAGAACCAAAGATTCTCAAATATATTGATATCCCTATGCAGCACTGCAACAAACGTATACTGAAACTTATGAACCGTAAAGGAGATTACGATTCTCTGCGCTCACTTGTAAAAAAACTTCGTGAAAAAATCAAGGGAATAACCATAAGAACGACTTTTATGACCGGTTTCCCATCTGAAACGGAAGAGGAATTTACCGAACTTTCTCAATTTGTTGAAGAAATGCGTTTTGAGCGAATGGGCTGTTTTGCGTATTCTGTCGAAGAGGGTACGCCTGCCGAAAAAATGAAAGATCAGATTGATGAGGATACAAAACGCCGCCGTCAGGAAATTATCATGGAACAGCAGGCACAGATAATGGCTGATAATACCCATGACCGCATAGGCAAAAAAATTGCAGTATTGGTGGAAGGCTTTGATAAATACACTGATTGCTGGTATGGAAGAAGTTCTGCTGATGCGCCGGAAGTTGACGCAAAAGTATATTTCATCGCAAACGATAAGAAACCAAGAATCGGCGACATTGTTACCGTAGCAGTAACTGATTCAGTCGATTGTGACCTTATGGGAGAATCAATGACAGCATAAACAACATTTTCTTATATTTTGGAGGTGGCTAAAATTGAATTTACCGAACAAACTGACGTTAATGAGAATAATCCTTGTTCCGTTCTATATCTTTTTCCTGCTAATGCCCGGAATACCGCATCATTATCTGATATCGCTCATTATTTTCGGCGTTGCTTCGTACACAGACCATCTTGACGGAAAAATCGCCCGTAAATACAACATGATAACGGATTTCGGAAAATTTGCCGATCCTCTTGCAGACAAGATAATGATACTTGCTGCACTTGCCTGTTTTGTACAGCTTGGTCTGACCAATGCGGTTGTGCTTATCGTAATTGTTTCAAGAGAGTTCTGTGTAACTGCGATACGTCTTGTAGCCGCTTCAAAAGGAAAAGTCGTAGCTGCGAATAACTGGGGCAAGGCAAAGACCATAAGCCAGATAGTTGCCGTACTCGTAGTAATGATAATGCAGTATATTCTCGAACTTAACAAACTCGGAGCGATTACACTTTCAGACACTGCAAAAATGACAGAACTTTTTTCCGTCATTGGCGAAACGCTGATATGGATTTCTGCAATCCTGACATTAATTTCAGGCGTAATCTATATTATACAGAACTTTGAATTCATCAAAAACGCCAAATAATAATGTGCCGTAAATCCGTATACGATTTGCGGCACTCACAAATTTAAAACAACAGACCAAAAACAGAAGTCCGCCGCACAAAAAATGCAGCGAGCTTCTGTTTTTTATTAATGGAGGTAGTAAAACGCATTATCAATGTTACACAAAATGCCTTATGGCGATTACTGATAATCAACTACATCTACCCAACCTTTGAGGAATTCTTCTTCTTCGGGTTTTTTCTTTACAAGCTGGGAAGCAGCAACGATTGGCAGCCACTGCTGAACATACTGTTTTGCGGTATCGCTCTTCTTGCAGAAAATATCCATATACATATCAGCAAGTTTGAGGTCTTTGAGTGCAAAAAGCAGATAAGTTCTTGCCGCATCAGCGGAAGCATTTCCCTGAGTTGCGTGTGACCAGTCGATTATATGAGGATTTCCGTCCTTATCAATGATAACGTTTGACGGGTTAAAGTCTCCGTGGCAAAGCTTATTATGTTTGGGCATACTGTCAAGACGGGTATGGAGTTCATATCTGATTGTAGCATCTACCTGACCGCCAAGAGAAGATATTTTGCGGTTCATTTTATCCTTAAGCTTATTCAGAAGCGGAGCTTTCTTTTCCTGCACTGTAAGTTGAAGTTCAACGAACTGAGTCATATACTTTTCCAGATTTTCAGGATCTTCCTGCATAATCTGTTCCAATGTTTTACCCTCGACATAATCCATTGTAATAGCCCATTTTCCGTTCACGACAGACACAGCTCTGAGTGCCGGAATCGGAAGACCTGTTTCCTCAACTCTTGCCTGATTCAAAGCCTCATTAAGAATATCAGACTTAGGGAATTTCTCAGAAAACTCCTTAATGACAACTTCGCCGTCTCTATAAATGATTTTTTCTTTTCTTTCTGCGATAACTTCCATTTTTAAATCTCCTTTCGGACAATTGTTCTTTAAGTAGGTAATCGTCTCCAACTCAACACTATTATACTACAATTGTTTTATAAAGTATAGATGAATTATGCAATAATTTTTGTATGTTTTTTCAGCACAATGAACAAATTTCATAAAATTTTACAAATAAGCAATAGATTTTAGTAAATATTTATGCATAAAAGTGTTCACCATGCGAGAACCTCGTGTCCGTCTTCTGTCACAAGAACCATAATTTCCCACTGGGCGGAAGGTTTCTTATCAGCGGTATATATAGTCCAGCCGTCGTTTTTATCACAAAATACCCTGTCTGTTCCCATATTGACCATAGGCTCTATAGTGAAAATCATTCCCGGCACAAGGAGCATTTCCTCACCTGCCTTTGAAACGTAGCTAACCCACGGGTCTTCATGAAATTCAAGACCGACACCGTGACCGCCTATTTCACGTACAACGCTGTAGCCGTTTTTGACAGCGTGTTCATGTACAGCCTGTCCCATATCTCCGAGGAATGTCCAAGGTTTGACCATTTCGAGACCCTTTTCGTCACATTCTTTTGTAACTTCAACAAGTTTTCTTTTTTCGTCGCTAACGTTTCCGATGCAGAACATTCTTGAAGAATCCGAAAAATATCCGTCAAGTATGGTACTGCAATCGACATTGACTATATCGCCGTCTTTAAGCACAACTTTTTCTGACGGTATACCATGGCACACTATCTCATTTATTGATGTGCAGACACTTTTAGGATATCCCTCATAATTCAGCGGTGCAGGTATGCCGCCCATTTCTGCTGTTTTCTCTGCTACAAGTCTGTCTATTTCCTCAGTTGTCATACCGACTCTGATATTTTCTGCAACGTAATCGAGAACAGCTACGTTAATTTTTGCACTATCCTTGATTTTTGCTATTTGTGCCGGAGTTTTGATTATGCTATGTTCAGGAACAATGTGTCCCTGACTTCTTATATATGCTATTTTGTCATCAAATTCCTCGTGACACTTCTTATATTTTTTTCCGCTGCCGCACCAGCAAGGGTCATTTCTGCCGATTTTATTACTCATAACAAATTCTTTCCTTTCCAAATATACTCTGATTATACACCATTTCTTTACAAATGTAAATAGCCTTACTATGCGCTTTATTCCGAAAAAAAATCAGACCGAACACCAAGGCTCGGTCTGAAATTTTTGAATTTCGGGACGTAAGTTTGTCAATTGAAGACTTTACTCTGTCCATGCTGTTAACATCAGTTTGTAAATACAGGCTCTCTGAATCTGCCTTTACCGTTTGTGCTGTTGTAGCCGCCCTCGGTTGAGAGAGAATCTCTGATCTTTACATACTGCATAGACTCCCAGTAATCCATATCACAAAGATCTGCTATATAGCCGTCTCTGCCTTCCGGTCTGCTGATAGTATATGCACCCTCACGGATAATAAATTCGTGATAGTCGCCGTACATATCCTGATATTTAACATTTATGTCTGTGATGAATGTAATATCCATCGAATCTGCGTCATCTCTTGTACCGATGTAGAAATGCTTATCGTAGTTATTTGTTGCATCGAGTGGGCCTGAAAGTGCAATTGTGAATTCGCTTGCCTCTACCTTCAAATCCTCATAAAGTTTGAGAGCCTCATTTCCTTCCCAACGGAAGTAGAATCCACCGCTGACTTTATAAGCATTCTGACGACCGTACTCAATGAATCCGTCATTAACTGTCATATTGACAGGTCCGCCGTTTGACTTGATACCTGCAACGATCTTCTTTGTATCCTCAGAGGTATCTACCCAGTCGCTAAGAGTTACTGCATCAGCTGCACCGTCAAGTTGACCGTAGTTAGCCGGATTTGTAAAGTAAGCTTTTGCAAAATTACTGAACAGATCCAATCTCGGTTTCCAGTTGTTGGTTTCAACCTCTTTATAGATGAACGGACCGCTGCTATTTCCCTTATCAGCGTCATACTGCGTGGTGACATAGTCCTTATCGAAGCTGTACGCACCCGCCGGTATTGTATAATTATTGCTGCTGTCCTCAAACTCTACTGTAGTATCATATCTAAAATAGAGAGTCAACGGGCGGTATTTCTGCTGTATTGCAGCGTCCTGACTTTCATTAACAGGAACAGCCTGGTGTATAGAAGTACGTGAAGGAGTCATATCATATACACCGAAATCCGAACCTGAAACCTGCATCAGTGTAGTATTGGAGATTTCACGATAGTCTGTTGATGAATTCTGTACCCAGTATGAAGTATCCTGTAATCTGTCAGGCGGATAAACCGGCTGATATACATATACCCATGCGCCGTCGATAAGCGGAACTTTTGCCTGTTCTATTCCGTAGTCTACTTCTCCGTCGGGTGATGTAATTATAAATCTTACATTGTAGATATTTTCTTCATTTTCATCAGGCTCAAGGAAAACTATCGGCTGACCTTCGGTTGTCTTGTAAGTTACTGTCTTTGGAGCTTCAAGAGCACCGCCTTCAGTCTTTGAATACTGAATCTTTATATCATAGCCCTTGTTTGAAAGTCTCTGAGTATCGTAAAGAACGATCGGAGCCTTGCTTGAAGTAGCCAATGAAACATTGGAAATTGCCGCTCTAAGTTTTTCGTTAGCCTTGACTATATCTGACAAAGACTTTGAAGATACATAAGTATTTTCGGAACTGTCATAAATTCGTTTAAGAGCTGCGATACTGTTATCATCATAGATATCAGGTCTGCCGGCTGCTATAAACTCAGGATAATTACGACCCTCGTCTATATAAGCTCTTGCATCTGCAAGTGTCTTAAAGAGATTTTTGTATGCGCTAACGTAATTTTCCACGGTTCCTACAGTAATACCGGATGTTATAGGTCTGCCATCGCCGTCAATGTGACCGCTTACAACATTGTCATATATACCCTGTGGGAATTTGTAAGAGTCTTCATTGCTCTTTGAAACTACATTACCATTTGAATCATACTCTTTGGCGATAACATAGCCATGGTAAACGCTCTGTGCTTCATAGATAAGACGTTCAAGTTTTCTTTCATCTGTTTCGTAGTTAGTCCATGAATAAGAGCCTGAAAGATTCTGTTCAAACAATATCATGTCGTTACCCTGAAGAGTTGTTCTGTATGTCTTTGACGTTCCGTCAGCATAGTCGATCTTGAATGTAAGGAATGGTTTGTCTGCCGGTATGCTGGTTGTCAGCATATTGGTCTTATAATCGGTCATTACAAAATCTTCTGCTCCGCCGGAACCGGTTGCTGTTACAGTAACCTTAGAGATCGGATGTTCACTGTTGTCAGCCGGCTTCTGGAAGTATATCGGCTGATTGTCTTCTACTTCAACAGTTTCAGGACTTGTTGTATAGAGAGCATAATTCGAGAAGATACCCTGTTCAGTAGAAAGGTCGTGCATAACGAGCCATACATCGCCGTACGCATTATGAATCTGGTTAGTATACTTGTCATCAGTCATATAACCTTCATCATACCACTGCTTGGGGTTATTGTTGTAGTAATTGGTAACAGTACGTCCGTTTACTACTCCGTTTGCTTTGAATTTGTTTACATACTGCAAACCCTGAATCTGGAATGTATATTCATCAGACTGGTCAACAGGGATCTTATATTCATACCAGTCGTACATGAGCAGGAGATCCGAATCGCCAACACGTCCGTTAGAACCCTGGTTGCCTCTGTTACCGCCGAAAAGATTGTTTACAGAAATCTTAACACTTGAATTATTGGAAGCTGTAAAGTCTGAAACGTCAGGCTGGTAACCTTCCTGCTGGAATGTTCCGTATGAATTCCAGTAAGAGGTATTCTGTATACGAAGCTTAGAACCACCTACAAAAGCCATTCTAAGTTTTGTTGCTGTCATCTGGGTCGCATCAAGATTCTTTCTTGTGTACTTGTATGTTCTTGGTGAATCCTCAAACTTCGCTCTGTACTTATAAGTAACCTTCCACGACCACTTGCCGTCAGTCTCATAATGACTGTTTCCACCATTTGCATTAACAACAGCACCATTGTCATAACCGAGAGCTTTTTCAACGTCACCGCCCCAGTAATATCTGTTTCTTACTGAGTTTCCGTCACCCATAGTATGGCTGTAGCCATTTATTACAGCTGCATCGATTATTGTATAAAGACAACAGTTACCGTTACCCTTGTCACATCCTCCGGGTCTGTCATAATAGTTGTTTACCGGCTTTCCATTTTTATAGATATCCTCGCCATTCCAAGTATCGGTCATATCAAGATAGATAGCATTTCCATCATTCGGATTTCCGCCATATCTCTTACTCTTATCTTTAGAACTTGTAATAATAAGCTGCTTTGCGTTGGAAGAGGTTACAACATAGTAATAAGGAGAATCTTCTACTCTTGTTGCAACGTCTCCAGGCCATGCACCGGTTGTCGGATAGTCCTTTGATGTACCGTATACGTCTCTTGTCTCCCATGCATAAACTCTCGGTACAGCACCTGAATCTACAAGGGTTTTCAGTTTTCCGGTGCTGCAGTCGATCCAGATAACTGTCTGACCTAAGTTTTTGGTCGGAAGTGAATCAACACCTGACTGACCGAAGTAGTCGAAATAACCTGTTACATTGTAGGAGAGTGTATCTGCTGCTACTGAAAGCGGAACTGCAAGAACTTTGTCAACAAATGTTGAAGATACTATACCGCTTACCAGTTCAGAAGAAGAACCTGTCTTAGAGCTTGATTTTGCTATGGTATAGAACGGTTTTATCATTCTTACATCTGTAGTGCTCTTAACCGGAACTGAAAATGCCTTGCCGATCGACTGAGAAGCTGTGAATTTTGTTGTTGTGCTGTATGTCAGCCTGAGTACGCCTGCTTTGCTTACAGCCATACCATTAGATTTTGATACAGTAAGCTTGTTATATCTGTTGTAATAGTATCTGTAGACATAGAATGTGAATTTGCCTGTGAAATTAGTCTTGTACAGATACTCGCCGTCCACAAGTTCAGGAGCATATTCTGTACCGTTTATTACAACTGCAACTCTTGTCAACGAGCTTCCTGCAAGACTCGGAACATCATAAGGAATATGGATAGTAACCGAATTATCCTCAATTTCTGTTCTTGTTTCTGCCGTATCGTTCAGTTTTACAACAAACTGACCCATTTGAGTATTGAACCACTCAGAGCAAATTGTTCCGCCTGCTTCTGCCGACTGATATTTTACTCTTACTTTCTGACTATGTTTATTTCCATCAGCATCAGTTACAGGAGCTGTATAAACAAATCTGCAAACCTGATATACGTGCTCTTTACCGTCTGATACAGCGGTATACTCTTTTGTTGTTCCGTCCGGTTCCATAACTTCTACTGTAGCACCTGACGGGCAATCAATAAAGAGCTCGCTTGTTTTACCTCTGCTTGTCTTTACGTAGTATACATCTCTTTCGTACTGCTTACCTGTTACGCTGCTTGTACCGGTTTCAAGATAATGTCCTATATTCTTGAACGTAAATACAACATTACCGTCTGTAAGGAATCCTGCACTGCCGCCAATGCCGTCATACGTATCAACCTTAGTTTCATATACTTCACCGTTTGTAAATGTAACAGAGAATCTCAGTTTTGCGATAGATGCATTTTCAACATCATAATAAAGGAGATTCTGGCTTGGTATCTGTTTGAACTGTCTGCCGAATATGGTAAATGAACCGCCCTTCGGGTCATATGCTGTTACTGTAAATGACTGGATAGAAATCGGAGATGAGAAATTCTGCACACCGTTGCTGTCATCTACATAGCTGTTGAATGTTGTGCCTACATTAAAGTCTTTGAGCCAAAGTCTGTACTTGTACTGGCTGAGGAGTTTGTCGTTTGTATCTGACTCACTGTTATAAGTACCGTCATCGAGGTCATAACCTGTTGGCTTATAGATGAGGAATTCATCGTATACAGGTTTAAGTTTGTCATACTCTGCCTGGAGTTTATCATCTGTAAGCTCAGTATCAGCCCAAAGTGCTTCTGCAGCCTTAACTTCCTTGTCAAGAGCCTTGTATGTAGCCTCTGTACAGTTTACATTACCGTCCAAAGCTGCCTTTGAAAGGTCTATAAGTTCGGAAAGCTTTGTTGTGTTTTGGAGTTCCTGTGCTCTGTGATTTGCACGGTCTGCAACAACGCCGTCGAGTGCTGTTTTCTGTGCATCAATTGCTGCCTGTGTCGGACCGAGCTTCTTCACATTTTCAGCAGAAGCTATAGCCGCATCAAGCAATTCAAGATAATCCGTCTTGTAAAGTACATTACCCTTATACTTCTTGGCGGTATTGATAGATCTTGTGATATCGTCCTTATTAAGCTTATGCGCCTGAAGATCCTTAAGCTTTGTATCAAGTTCATCTATGAGTTTGAGAACTTCTGTGGATGTGTAAGTAACAGGATCATTTTCAATTGTTTTGCTGTCGATAAGTGCTTTTGCTTTCTTGTAGCCATCTTCATCTGTTCTGAACACATTGAGAACATCTGTATCATAGATAGCTTCTTTTACAGTGTCGTCCTTATTGAATTGAGAGTCAATAATGTCTGTACATTTTTTAACGAGGCTCTTATACTCGCCGTATATTGTATTATCAAGACCCTTTTTAACAAGTTTTACAGCTCTGATCGCTGTAATTTCTGCCTGATAATCGTCATCGGTTTTGCCTGATGCATTGAGAACATCTACAGCATGGTTAAGTGCTGTCTGCAAGTTATTAAAAGATGTTTCTTCAAAGTCGGCAGAATTATATTTTGCACGGCAATCATCGATAAGTTCCTGAAGAGTTCTCTTCATAGTAGAAGATGTCTTCTGGCTGTAGTAATCGAGATAAGGAGCGACTGCCGAACCGAAATCACTGGTTTTTACATGGACAGTCGTATATGACTTATAGTCAACACCGATTCTTGTGCAGGCACGTTTTTCACTGCCGTATGCGAAAGTCTCATTACCACGGTTTGTAGTAAGAGCTACCATGTATATATCTCCGGTATCGGAAAGAGCGCTCGGATTGATATCCGATTCTGCTTCACAATAGTTGTTGCTTGCGTCATAGTAAGCAACCTTGATAGTAAATCTCTTATTTGTTGCTATGTTGAGGACCCACCAGCCCTGACCTTCATACATCATTCTGGCTTTACCTGATTCACCGCCGTAGAAATACTGAGTCGGGTTTGTACGTCCTTTTATACCGGTCTCCAACTGATGCTGAGCAGAGCCTTCGAGGTAAGCTCCGACATTACCGGTAGAAATTGCCTGAACATATCCGTCAAGTGATGTATCTTCTGTAGTGATACTTGCACCTCTTACATTAAGTGAAAGAACCTGAGGTGCATTGCCGGGAGCTTCGATTCCGCTTTCGCCGTCACCAACGCCCTTGACCTTGAAGTGGAGTGTTGTTTTGCTGTTCTTTACATAAACGAGGAATCTGTCATCAAGACCGTCATGACCGTTCCAGCTTGCGCCCGGTCTGTAGATAAGACCCGGTTTCAGGAATTCGATATAGATATGCGGGTCTGCGCTTGTCATATACCAAAGGTGGAACATTTCGCATGACTGTGTATCTTTCTCATAGAATTCGCCGTTCGGACCGTTAAGTACTTTACCTTTCTTGGTAATGATAAGGTTAAAGTAGTTTACCTGACCATCAACAATCTTGTAAGTTGCATCGTACCAGTTCGTACTGCCTTCTCTTGGAGCAAAGAACGATGTAGGACCATTATTTATATTGCCGACATCCTCACTACCATCTGCCTTGTAGTGTACGTTCCATGCGCCGCAAGGATGTACTGTGCCGGCGTTGTAGTTTGTTGTCAAAGCATCGGCAATTTTTCCGCCTTCGTGTTCATTTCCATCGTCATCTACCCATGTATATGAGTACTGACCGTTTTCCTTATAGTTTCCGTTGTAGTCATGATACAATGACTCCAAACCAAAAAGGTTGTTCGTATTTTTGTAAAGGTTTGCTTCATCCTTGAAGGTCCATACATAATAGAACGGAACCCATGTCTGACCGGGATACTGTTTAGCGTGCATCTGAATATAACCGGGGGGCTGGTCTTGTGGGGTAGGATCCGTACTAAGGTCTACATTTGTATTTACGAGTCTGTGCTTATTAGCCAACTTGTTAAGATAATACAAAGCGCCGATATGTATCTCCTGTGACTTGCCGCCGAATGCGTCGGTAGACTTAGAATAAGCAACGAGCTTTACTCCATCATCATCCTGAGCGGTCGCACCCTTCACATACTTTGCAACAACGTAAGTATTATATTCATTTGCCGCATCGAGCGTATCGACAAACGAAGCACCCTGTGATGTCGTACCTCCTTCCTTGTCGTTCATAACTATGTACTGTTCATCAATCTGACTGATATCAGGCACATTATCGCTGTCACTATAGTAAGCGTAGGCATACTCGACCGCACTACGTGCATTAAGGTACGCCTGACGACTATTGACACTGCTGCTGGTAGTTGTGATACTAGTCAGCGCAATAGCAATAAGTGATGCAGAAAGGATGACAAGTACAGCAGTTATCGCCATAGCAATTGGTAACGAAATACCACGCTTGCTTTTCAGCTTTTCGGTTGATAACATAAGCAGCAACTTCCTTTCCTAAAGAAATTTGATGGGGTTGACACAGCCAATATTCCGCCACGGCACCGACAACCTGCAAAACGGCATACTGACCTACTATTGATAGTATTATATTACAAACCGTGCATTTTATCAAGAAGTAACATAATTTTCGTTAATTTTATCCATAACCCCCCCCTCTTATTATGCACAACTTACAACAGTTTTTCATCATCAGAAAAATTACATACAATTTGTTAAATCCAATTCAAAATCCTGTTAATAATTTGTCAATATTCAACTAAGGATTTCGGGCTATTCTTTGATATTTTTTTAACAATGTTTCATGAAAACATTAAGTTTTCACTAATGTGACATAATTTTCAAAGCATCAATATTTTTCTGCAAAAACAACGAAAAGTATTGAAATTGTCGGCAGAAAATTGTATAATAGTGAAAGCTTTTGCAAAACGACTTATCGTTAATAAAATTAAAGGAGATTTTATCATGGAAAAGCGAAGTCAATGGAGCTCACGCTTCACATTCATTCTTGCGGCAATTGGTTCTGCCGTAGGGCTCGGCAACGCATGGCGTTTTCCCGGACTTGCCGCAAAGCACGGCGGCGGTACATTTCTTGTAGTTTATCTGCTGGCAATGGTCGTAATGGGTATTCCTCTGCTTATGATGGAAATATCTGTTTCGAGAAAATTCCGCAAAGGCGCTATCGAATCAATGAGAGGTATAGGCAAAAAATTCGAGCCGATCGGCTGGGCTGCTACCTCAAACGCATTCACTATTGTATGTTACTATTCCGTAGTTTTCGCATGGGTCATACTCATGTTCCTGCATTCTTGGGAATTTGCCGGAATGAAAAACGACAATGAAGCCGCATCTGATCTGTTTTTCAAGCTGACTAAAACAACAGGCGCAATAGAGGGTGCTGATATTCCCGGCGAAGTCTTTTTGTGCCTGCTTATTGCATGGGGGCTGATATTCTTCTGCATACGCAATGGTGCAAGTTCTGTCGGAAAAGTTGTAAAATTCACTGTATTTGCGCCTGTAGTACTCCTCGTAATAATGGCAGTCAAAGGCTGCACAATGAGCGGTGCGGGTGAGGGTCTGAAGATGCTCTTCGTTCCTGATCTTTCAGCATTTGCCGACCCTTCACTTTGGGTTGATGCTATCGGACAGGTATTCTACAGTCTTTCAATAATGATGGCTATCATGTTCGCATACGGCTCATACCTCGGCGACGATGCAGATGTTGCTGCCGATGCTGCTATAATCGCTTTCTCGGATATGGCAATAAGCGTCCTTTCCGGTATCGTAATGTTCTCAACGATGGGCGGAACAGGTATGCTTGACAAAATCACCGACAGCGGTGTTGCTACAGCATTTATCGTTTATCCGCAGGCTATAGTAAATCTGACAAATATCGGTTGGCTTAATGCTATATTCGGCGCTATTTTCTACCTCATGCTCATCACTCTTGCAATTGACTCGGCTTTCTCTATAGTAGAAGGTGTTTCGGCTGCTATTTCTGACAAGTTCCACCTTTCGGCAAAAAAAGTTACCCTTATGATATGCATAATCTGCGGATTCATCTCTATTATATTCGTAACACAAGCCGGTCTTGCATGGCTCGATATCGTTGACAACTGGACAAATCAAATAAACCTTATCATTATCGGTATTCTGGAATGTATTGCTATAGGTTGGTGCTTTGACCTGCACAAGGTTCATTACGAAGTAAACCGCAATGCAAAGAAATTTCAGGCTCCTTACTGGTGGCTTTCCGCATCTATCAAAGTAGTTTCCCCTCTCCTTCTGACTGCACTTTTTATATGGAATATGGTTGACCTGTTCGGAAATAAGGGCGGCTCATACGGCGGCTATCCGATCTGGGCACAGATTATTGCCGGCTGGTGCGTTTCCGTTCTTATATTCCTCAGCGGATTCATTGCAAAAGCTATTATCAACAAGAAAAAGAAAAAGGATGGCTTTGTTGAGGACGAAATAGACTGGGAAGGTTCTCACCTTCTCCCGAAACCTGTAGTTATCGAGAAGAAACCTCTTACCAAAACCGCCGCTAAAAAACGTGCAAGAAACAAAAAACGCAGGTGACATACTCCCGCC
The DNA here is from genome assembly GCA_902767155.1 of uncultured Ruminococcus sp. Lineage (GTDB taxonomy): Bacteria > Bacillota > Clostridia > Oscillospirales > Acutalibacteraceae > UBA1213. The sequence goes on from CACXGC010000012.1 coordinate 15,723, forward strand.
GCCTACGCTAACGCTTAGAGGCGGGGGCTTCTCGCTCAAGTATGGTAACCCATACAGTATCAACGAGCTA
>CACXGC010000013.1 GCA_902767155.1 uncultured Ruminococcus sp.
AGCCTCTCCTTTAGGGGAGGTGGCACGAAGTGCCGGAGGGGTTTGTGCAATCTGACGAAAGCATTAGAAATTTGCTCATTTATAGTTTGAACATAAAAAGTCCACTGACCAAATATGCAGTGGACTTTTTTGCATCATGCCTGATTCTATTCTGTTACTACAACTTTACAGCTTTTTTCTGCGCCTGTCTGAGTTCTGACAGTGACATAAGCAACACCCGGTGCTACAGCTTTAAATTTGCCTATCCAGTATGTATTGGTCATTTCCACAACACTGCTGTCACTTGTACGCCATGTACGGTTAGATGAAGCATAACCCTCGTCAAGGTAAGAATACAACTCAGCAGACTCGCCGACTGTCAGTTGTAAAAGACCTCGGTTGATATATATTTCCGTTGGCGAAGGTTTTACAGTAATTTTACAAGTACCGGTAACACCATTATATGCTTTTACGGTTATAAGGGCAGAACCTGCCTGTAATGCCTGAAATTCTCCTTCTCCGCTTGTTTTCAGCATTTTGACAATGCTACTGTTCGAGGAACCGTATGTCAGCTCGTTGGAAAATTCATTCTCAAGGAAAGCAGATTTGAGCTTCATTGTTTCACCAATGCCAAGCGTTATTTCTTGTTTTGCCGGTTTCACTGTTCTCGGCGGTGATTTGACATTGATAATACATTCGTCAGTCTTTCCGTTATACGTTCTGACAGTGATTTTTGCCGTACCAACAGAAATTCCCGTAAATGAACAATTCCAGCTTGTCGGATTTATCGAAACAATATTATCATCAGAAGAAACATAGACTCTGTCTGTTGCAGCACTTCCCGAATTTACAAAGCTGCCTGTCAAAATAGTTTCGCCTACTCCAACAGTGATACTTTTCTTGTTCATACTCACGGTTTTGGGTGCAGCCTTTACTGTAACTTTCACAGAAGTGCTCTTGCCGTTATAAGTTTTTATAGTTACTACTGCTGTTCCCTCTTTTTCACCTGTTATACAACACTCATCTTTCGTATCATCAATACTTACAGCATCGCTGTCAGCAGTAAAAATTTTTCTGCCAGCCGCTGATTTTTCATTGACGTTACTCTCTATCGTTATAGTTTCACCAATACCAATAGATACACCATTTTTTTCTGCACTGATACTTTCGGGCGCTGCCTTTACTGTGACAGTACAGAACGATGACATCCCTTTGGAATTTGTTGCGGTAACTGTTGCTGTTCCCTCTTTCAAAGCTGTAAGATTTCCCTTATTTACGGAAACCACATTACTGTTGTTAGATTTCCAGACAATGGTTTTATCCTCTATATCCGGATAAACTGTTGCCTTCATCTGGTATTCTTCACCCACTCCGAGCAACAATTTATCAGGCATTATAATTCCCGTATCTATAAGTATGACACTTACGTTATCCTTTTCAGCTGCTTTCTCAGCCGGTGAACCTTCATAACAAACAACTGCACGGCTTTCATCATCATTATAGAACGGACTTAATCCGAATTTTTTTACATTTGCAAAAATTGTGATGTCGTAAACATTTTTAGTAAAGCTGAAAGCATAGCTTTGAATTTCCGCCACATTTTCCGGAACGGTATAGTTTGTATCACTGTATTCTGAAACCATAGCAATGAGTTTCGACTTATCTTTGCTGAACAAAACGCCGTTATCTGCCGTAAAATAAGGACTGTTTTCGTCCACGGTAATTTTTTCAAGACAATATCTCGGGAAAAGCGATTCTCCGTCAATATATTGTACACTCGACGGAATATTAAGCTCCTTTACATAAGCACCTGTCAAAGCTGAGGGCGAAACCGAAATTGTACCATCTTTTATCGAAAGTATTTCTTTCTTGTCAGGGTCACTTTTTCCGTCCTCAGGCTTATACGAATAAAGTATCTTATCCCCGATATATACAAAACCGTCACTTTGCATATCGTACCAGTTTGTCTTGTTAAATGCGGCATATCCTACACGAACAAGGTCACGGGGAACATTGAATCGTTTCAGGGAAGTACAGCCTTCAAATGCATACGTGGGTAATTCCTGCAAATTTTCGGGCAAAACAACAAAACCGATATTTTCACATTCTCTGAAAGCACCTGTGCCGATTTTTTTAACACTATCCGTAATAGTAACAGATTTCAGTCCTGTACAGCCTTTGAAAGCATTCTCACCTATTTCCTCTGTATTTTTGAGATATATCTTTGTCAGAGCCTTTGCACCGCTGAACGCATTTTTTTCAATTTTCCTGACAGTTTCCGGCACAGCATATGCTCCCTCTTTCATCTTCGGGAAAGCATAAATTATTGTCTGCTCCTTATTAAAAAGGACATTTTTACGTACACTGAATTTTTCATTTCCGGATGCCACACCGAAAGATTTTATGGAAGTACATTCTTCTATAGCATCCGATGGAAGTTCAGACGTATTCTTTCCAAGCACAAACTCTGTTATCTTATCGGAAAAAACTGCTCCGTCAGCCACACGCACAACTTTGTCGGGAATACGGAGTTTACCGCTTTTAGTATTCGGGCAGTAAACAAGAACTGTCTTATCTTTTGAACAAAGAAGATCTCCGGCAACTTTGAAACTTGTATTCTTGGAATCTACACTAACTTTGCTGATATTTATTCCCCAAAAAGCATATGGCTCAATAACACTTACGTTTTTGCCTATACTTATTTCATACGTCTTGTTTTTAGCTTCGGGATACAGCATATCATTAAACATATTGTATCTCAGTTCGGTTACAGGTTTACCATTATATTCACTCGGAATTTCTATCTTTGACGGCGTGGAATCTGTTATATTATATGAATATATGGCATATGTTCCATCAGTTTTTTCCTCAAAACAGATATCGCCCCAACTTATTCTGGTATTTGCTGCCGCCGAAACATTTGTTCCTCCTGACAAATCGTAAGTATATAGGCAATATGTCGCACCGGTCAGCATTGCAGCAGCCAACGTACCGGAAAGTATTTTCCTTAACAAGTATCTCATTAATTTGTACGCCCTTTCTCTAACTTTTTTTCTCAATCGCCGACTACATTATATCATATTTGTAACAACAATTACAAATTATTTTGCAAACTTTGTCATTTTTGATAAAATTTGCATACTATATTTCAATATATCGCACAATAATGCACATTTTTTCAAAAAAACTGAACCGGAATATACATCCGGTCCAAGTTTTTCGATAATACAAATATTTTTACTCACTATCCTGAATGATAGTCTCAAGTTGTTCATTTCCCTGAATTTTTTCTATCTGAGATAAAAGTTCTTTCGCATATGAGGAGTCCACAGTACATTCAACATTACCGTTTAATGCAGCCGCTGTACTGCCATCTTTATTCTGATAGAGAACAAGCGTGTCAATAACCTGTTCGTCTCCATTAAACACATACGTGAATGACGCAACTTCGTTATAACCATCCAGATTTTCAATATCTGTTGACTGACGCACAAGCCCTGACAGATTTTTTATAAATATACTGAGGTTTGAAGAACTGAGTTTTTTGCCGTCAATCGTTACCTCTGTATTCAGAACCTCTTCAAATCTTTCTGTTGTTATAATCTTATGTGTGTAATCATACTGCTGTACATCATCGCCATACTTTATCGTGAATGTTTTCAGCGAGTCCTCATTGGGAATTACAAGCGCCTGTGCGAGGAAATCTTTATAGCTTATATCATACCACTTTTCGATATCATCTTTTGTCAGGCGGAAAATTATCTTTCCCTGAGCTTCCATTACAAAGCAGTTCCCTTTTTCGTCTGCCTTTGACACAAGAATATGTGCTTTTCTGCCGTCAGCGCTTGTTGAAGTCACATCCATATACGGCTTGTCAAGTCCATACTCTTTCTTGTCTTCATCTGTAATATTTGCAGCCATAACTTCACTTCCGGATAATCCGAAAATTCTCATGCCGATATTCTGCACATAAGCCTGTCCGCATATTTCTCTGTACGGTGAACGCATTTTATAACGAGCATTTACATTTGCATCTTCATATGCATCTATCTCAAGCGGCGGATTATATCCCTCTCCGCTTATTGAAAACGCTGTTATAAGATTATCCTCCGAATCGGAATCATATTCTCTTGTGATCGTCTTGTCGAACATCTGTAGTTTCTTTACAAAAAACATATCAACAGAATCCGACTGCATAAGATACACGTTTTTGCTGCCTTCTCTTTTACAGTATACTCCCTGATTGTCGGGCGCTGTTCTGCCAAGATAAAGTATTTCCTCGGAATTATCGCTGAATACGGTCCTTATTGTCGCAACAGGTTCGTCAAGTCCGTATTCGGAATATTTATTTCCGGATTTGTCAATAATCTTGATAGCTGTAACATATGAACATTCATGCGCAAGCTGATCCGTCATATTCTTCGACAAATTAATATCTTCGTAACCTTGCATGGTGTAGCTCACATACACTTTTGTGCTTGATGTTTCCTTATCTTCACGTATATTCTGTGAAGATTCCGAACTGCTTTCAGACTCTGAATTTTCTTTTTCCATGCTCTCTGCTTCGCTGCGGTAACTCAGCCCTACGAGCATATATTCTCCGCTGCTGTTTTTGACTGTTATCTCCTCAGCATCAAGTGCAGTTTTGTCATACAGGAGAATGTCATAAGAATCTGACTTTTTTTCTCCGGCAGTTTCCGGTTCGGGCATATTCAGCAATACAACAAGTGTAAGTACAAGCAAAACTACCACAGCACTCAGAATGATCGTTAAACGTACATTTTTTTTCATAATGCGCCTCCGTCATTTCTTTCGGCGTACCAAAAATACGCATATTCCTGCACCAAGTATCAGGACAGGCAAAACTGCGTAAATAATCACGCCTGCTGCAACTCTGCTGTTCATATCTACAGTTGACAGATCGTAATCCGTAATCACCTTATCGGCAAGATACACTCCGTTATCCTCACGGCTGCTGAAATAATTCATCATGTTGAGGATGTACTTTACATTGGTAAAGCCGCTCTGTGATAAGAGACTGTTCCACATTTCAGTAGAACCTGCAAAAACAAAATTGGACTGTGCTTTTTCATCGCCGGAAACAGCCTGTGCCATTACAGTTGCATAACCGCTGAGATAATCCCTGTAATCCCAGCTTTCATCTGCCGAGTACGGACAAACACCCGATTCCTTTGAATATTGCAAAAGCGGAACTGCTATATTCTCATTACTTATGGAAACCGCTCTGGACATAGACACAATTACCGGAAGATCATCATCTTCATAATTGGAAGTATAATTTTTGCTGCCGAAAATTGCGGCGATATTACGATATGCATCTCCTGATACCATTGTTCTTGAAGTATCTGTTTCAAAAGCAAGACCGTCTTCGAGTTTCATGCCATAGTAACTGATGAGTTCCGTAATATTAGGACATTCTATTTCATATCTGTACGCTATGAAAATGAAGTTTTTGCCGAACTTATTATCATTCGTAAGATATTTTTTGATTTTTTCAACTGCTTCTTTTGAATAGTCCTCTGTGGGGGCAAATGCAATTACAGTATTGATATCTTCGGGTATATCATTCTTTTCGATTGACATGGGCACAAGCTTATAATTGTTTGCCGAAAGCACTGACGAAAGTGTATCATAACTGTCCTCCGTATAGTCGGTCAATATAGCTATTTTAGTTTCAACGTCGCTCGTAACCTTTACTATAGCAGTATCAAACGCTGATTCTGCTTTTGATGATGTAATATACTGATACTGTCCGTAAATATCAAAGTTGAACATATCTTTAAGCTTTACGATATTATATTTTTCTCCGCATTTTATGATAACATCTGTAACGGAAAGGCTCTCTTTCTGATACTGACTTTCGATATTAGGATTCTTGACAAGATCTGTATATTCAACACTGATTTTTCCGCCGGAATACTGTTTCATAAGATCAGCAATTCTTGTCGCCTGTTTTGTATATGTATCATATGCTTCGTAACTTGTTCTGTCTGTCAAAAATGTTATAGTAACATCTTTCTTGACAGCTTTCGCAATATTAATAGAATCTTCTGTCAGCTCAAAAGAGCCGTTCAGTGTAACATCCGCTGTCAGTGACGGATAGCGATCTGTAAGTACGCCAGCAATAACATTCACCAGAATAAGTGCAACCAGTACAAGGCATACAGATACTATAGAGATAATTTTGCGCTTTGCCTTTCTTGACATAACTTTTCCGTTTGCACTTTCCTCATTTATATTCTTTTCAGACATTATGAAGCCTCCTTATGCCCATCTTTTTCTGTCGATAACTCTGTCCGTAAGGAAGAGGAAGAAACAAGCCACACTCGCAAAAAATATAACGTCCGAAAACGAAAATAATCCCAGCGCAAAATGTCCGAAACGTGACTGAAACGAAAGAGAACTTACAATATTTTTCAGAAAATCCACAGGAACAGTAGCTGATATTGTATCAAGAAGGCTTATGAACACATTTACAGCAAATGAAACTATTGCCGCAACGATAACACTTTCAGTCAGTGACGATATGAAAATACCGATAGCAGAAAATGCTGCGCCCAAAAGCATAAGGCCAAAAATGTTTGCGATTATTACACTCCAGTCCGGTGTAGTCATAAATGACAGTGCCACACCCTCAACAATGAACACGCTCAGGCAAAGCAGAAGCATTACCATGGCAGAAAAGAATTTTGCAAGCACTATACCGGCAATACTTACCGGAGAAGTAAGAAACGCCTGATCTGTTTTTTGTCTTGCATCCTCTGCAAAAAGACGCATCGTTACAAGCGGAATAACAAAAAGCATTATAAAGAACATACTCTGGAAAACAGGCGACATATTGGACGCTCCAACATGAAGACATTCCACCCATAAAAATATGCCGCTGAAAAATACAAATGCTGCAATAACAGCATATCCGACAGGCGACGTAAAATACGCACTGAATTCTCTTTTAAATATCGCTGACATTTCCTTTATCCTCCTCTGACTTTCCCGAAATAATGTTCAGGTATGTATCTTCAAGTGATACTGCTACAGGTTTCATTGACAATATAGCAAAGTCTGTCCTTGCTATCGTTTTGAAAATACTGCGGCGGATATCTTTTGTACTTTCGACAGTAAATTCATAGCAGCCCTTTTCACATTCTCCCTTGTCTGTAACTTTTTTCACACCATCAGTTTTTTCAAGCAGTGAAAGAATTGTTTGTCTGCGACCCTCGACAATAAGCTCTATATTTGACGTAGAATGACCGGTCTTTGTCATTTCAGCTGTCAGTCCCTCAGCGGCGATTCTGCCGTGATTTATGACAATAATTTTGTCGCATACTGCCTGTACTTCCGAAAGAAGATGTGACGAAAGTATTATAGTATGTGTTTTTCCAATATCTCTTATAAGTCTGCGTATTTCAATTATCTGTTGAGGGTCAAGACCTACTGTAGGCTCGTCAAGAATGAGTACCGGCGGATCACCGAGCAATGCCTGTGCAATGCCTATTCTTTGGCGATAACCTTTTGAAAGATGTTTTATAACTCTGCCCTGTACGTCCGCAATCTTCACCATTTCGCATATTGAATTTATATGCTCTTTCATTGGCAGACGAATCTTTTTCAGACGAAACATAAATTCAAGATAGTCCTGAACTGTCATGTCGTTATAAAGAGGCGGCTGTTCAGGCAAATATCCGATTTTTTTCTTTGCAGCGGCCGGATCTTCAAATATATCTGTACCATCAATTTCAACGCTGCCTTCATCGCTGGAAATATATCCTGTGATTATATTCATTGTCGTAGATTTTCCGGCACCGTTAGGTCCGAGAAAACCGAGTATTTCTCCTTCGTTAATCGTAAAGCTTACATCATCAAGTGCTTTATGCTTTACATAACTTTTTGAAATATGTTTTACTTTTATCATTTTTTACCACCTTCACCTTTTATTGACAAAATCATACGTCTATCTCAAGAATCACCGGACAGTGATCGCTGCCATAAATATCGGAAAGTATGTCGGCACTTCTGATATTTTCTTTGATTCTGTCTGAAACTATAAAATAATCTATGCGCCATCCGGCATTGTTCTTCCTTGCGTTGAAACGATATGACCACCAACTGTATTTTCCTTCATCATCGGGGTGAAGATATCTGAACGTATCAGTAAAACCACTTTCAAGCAGTTCATGTATCTTACCTCTTTCCTGATCGGAAAATCCGGCATTTCCACGGTTTGCCTTGGGATTTTTCAGATCTATCTCATTATGGGCAACATTAAGATCGCCGCAGTAGATAACAGGCTTTTCCTTGTCGAGTTTCAAAATGTACTCACGAAGATCACTCTCCCACTGCATACGATAATCAATTCTGAGAAGTCCATCCTTTGCATTAGGCGTGTAGACATTCACAAGGTAGTAACTGTTCATGTCAAGAGTTATCATTCTGCCCTCATGAGAATGTTCCTCTATATTCATGCCGTTGTAAACCACAGATTGTGGTTTGTGCGGAGTAAATATTGCAGTACCGGAATATCCTTTTTTCTCAGCACTGTTAAAGTACTTGTGATATCCGTCAAGCGGAACTTCCGCCTGCCCCTCCTGCATTTTAGTTTCCTGAAGGCACATAAAATCCGGTTTCAACTCGTTTACAACATCAACGAATCCCTTTTGCATACAGGCTCTCAGACCGTTGACATTCCATGAAACAAATTTCATATAATAAAAGTCCTTTCCTCAGTCATTTGTTTTCATCACCGTACATTATAGCACATTCTGCCGCCAATTAGCAAGTTTTATAAACACTAAGCACAAAGTATTTACGATTATCTCATTTTTTACAAATTTGACACAAATAATGTAAAATGGGCTGCCGCAAAAGAAAAAGTTCTTAATGCGACAGCCCGGTATAGGACTAAGATATTAATCTGTGCTGTATAAATCGTAACTTTTACCATTAACAACTTTCAGAGAACCGGTCTTAGGAAATTTTTTCTCGTTTTTTTTTGACTTGTCATCTGCGTCAACAAAAACTACACGTGATTCATTTCCTAAATTTGAAGGAAGAGTATAAGAAAACTCTCCGTTTCCTTCATCTTTCATGGGAAGTCCGGGAAAAGCAGCATTTTCAACTTTTTCACTTGACTGATCTTCAAATATATAAGCACATAAATTGTTGCTCCAATCAGTAGGTTTCTTGAAAGTAATACGAACACCGTCACTGCTTGCTGCTGTGACTGATGATGTCGATGTTGATGCGACGGACGATGTACTTGTCTGAGACTCCTCAGCTTCTCCGCCGCCCTTATTACTTGTCATGACAACGAATACTATAATTATGGCAACAATAACTACTGCTGCTATTGCAATCGGTACAAAAGGACTGCTCTTTGGTGCGGTAATTACAGGTTCTTTGCGAGCTATAACCGGCTTTCCTTCTGCTCTCATAGGAGCTTCCTTGATATCAAGATTGTCAAGATTACCGAAACTTGATGACTGATTCATTGAAGAATTTCTATCATTCTCAATCTGTCTTTTCAGTTTTTCAGCATAATCATCTATACTACCTGAATTATTTCCATTGTTCTGTGGCGGCGGTGACCACTGTCTCTGCTGACGCTGCTGCGGCTGCTGTGATGACCACTGTCCACCCTGTTGTTGTGGCTGCTGTTGTGTAGACCACTGTCTTTGCTGACGTTGCTGTGTCTGCTGCTGTGGTTCGAGCTGCTGAGTTGACCACTGTCTTTGCTGACGCTGCTGCGGCTGTTGCTGTGGTCCGGGCTGCTGATTTGACCACTGTCTTTGCTGACGCTGCTGCGG
>CACXGC010000014.1 GCA_902767155.1 uncultured Ruminococcus sp.
ATACAGTGACGGTCAAAGTGTTCTTGATAAGTTTGAGGAACAGGAAAAACAACTCAAAAGACGGAGAAATATTAGCTTGTAAAAAAAGAGTGATGTTACAGGCCAGAAAATCTTGATTGCATGCGGGTTTCATGCATTTTTTAATAATCAGGTTTCACGGATTCAGGTATAAATATTTTAAAAATTTCTCCCAATAAATAAGTCACAGATTACTATATGATGTAATCTGTGACTTATTTCAGTGCAATTGATATCTATTTTCTGATATCAGATCTTATCAGTTTTTCTATATAACTTCTTGCTACATTATCGTGATAAGAATAATTTCTGTTAGACAATCTCTTAATACCAAATGCACGATCAAAAGCTTCAGGTGCCGTACCGCTTTTACGTCCATAATGTTTTTTATAAGCTTTTATCCATTCAATTATTTGAGGTTTAGCATCTTCCGAAATATCATAATACTGTTCATCACTAATAACATAAACCTTTCGTGAATATGTCAAATCAACGTTTGTTGTGAAAGAATTTTCTTTCGCAATACTTAACAATCTTTTTATTTGCGGATTTGAAGCCCATCCTGCCATCTCATTTGGGTGAACATATACCCTAAACCTTGGTATTTCAATATGTTTATCACTTTCTCTTAGATAAATATAAGCACAGCCTTCTGAAAAAGTTTCTTTACAAGGATCAACATAATATCCTCGTTCACATAACTGACGAAACATTTCTTGAGTATATTGGTCTATACCTTCTCTTGTTACAGAAACACCTTCCGGTATTATTTTTGAATACTTATTCCCATAAGTAATACGGAAGTCTGTCAAACTTTTTGACCTTATATTAAATTTTATATCCATTCCAAACTTATTTGCATTATTTCTTATATTATACAAATCCAGTAATGTTGTTTCCATATCTACCACTCATCGTCTATAACGTTAAATTTGTAAAAATCACATTGTACATATTACTATTTTTCTAATTTACGCCAGCATTTATCTCTTAAGAACTCGGAAATTTTCCCATTGTCTCGATCCTCGTAATACTCCACTAACAACTTTTTGAATTCTGATACATTTTTCTCAGGTATCACTAATAACCCTGCGGCATTACGAATGAGATAATGATTTGAAAAAATTATGGCAGTTCGTTTGTTACCATCTGTAAAAATTTGAGTTTTCATACAGTAAAGACAAATCTTTATAGCAATATCAGTCGGTTCGCCCTTTTCTTTAACCAACTCCGTTATTTTTTCCTTGACATCCATTTCTATCGGTAATGGTGGGATATAATAAGAACCTCCAATTGTTACAGGAACACTGCGGATTCGACCTCCATCTGTGAAAAAACCTTCATTTATGAGCTTGGCAATATGACAAAGAATATAATAATCCGTTTTCGTTGCAACAACATCATGGTCCATTACAAATTCCCAAGCATGCTTTAGATTAAGTATTTTTTGAACATCATTAGATGAAACACCATTAACTCGTCCATTTTCAATTATTTCTTCAGTTTGTGGAAATGATGTTGCAACACCTTCCAAAACAGCCTGATCATAAATATTCACAGTCATGTTTGCGCGAGCAAAGTCAATATTTAAAAGGACATCATTTTCAAGTTCTTCGGTTTTGTACCCAAGTTCTGCCAATCTTTTTTCTATCTTTCGAATTTGTTTTCTAATGTCTTTTGAGTTTTTATGATATCGCAATAAAGCCTCATATAAATCATCAGAGTAAATGCCAACATATGTGCTTGTCAATCGGCTTGCTATACGCTTGCGAATATACAAATATTTTTTTCCGTCTTTTTCTTTAATTTCAGGCGAACCATCATAAGGAATTAAACTTAAACGTGCTTTGAGATCTGCACGTCGCTGTAGGAGTTCCTGATATTCGTAACGTGAAAAATCCATTTCACCACACCCTTTTTAGGGAACTTTTTTTAATCTAATTATATCATAAAGTTCCCTAAAGTCAATAGCATTATACATTAAAAAAATCATCATAATAACCACTTCATAACCACTTCAAATGATGATTTTACTTTTTCTAAACATTTTTCAACTTGCTGCGCTCGATCAACTCCGCTAACTGTGCAGCGTGTTGATCTTGGAATGCTTTTATCTGATCGGAGTACTGCTGTTGCAATAGATCTATTCTGTCTTGATACTTCTCTCTTACTTCTGCTCTTGCTGCCTTTACTTCAAGAGCAAGTTCTCTTTCGTGCTGTGTTTGGGTGGCGGCAATCTGTGCTGCAGCTGTTTCCTGTGCCTGTTTCAGTTCCGATCTAACGGCTGAAAGCTCTGTTTTTAGCTTTTCAAGCTCGGCGGTTGCTTCGTCGGCTGCGGCTTTATATGTGTC
>CACXGC010000015.1 GCA_902767155.1 uncultured Ruminococcus sp.
GATCTTCCATCTTGTCAAGTACATCTGTGTAAGTGTCGAATAATGATAACTGCACAACTTTATTTCGCATGATTTTTTCTCCGTTTTTTAGTATGTTTTTAGCAATTAAATTATACCATAAAACGGAGAAAAATCAGTTGTTTAAACACATAAAAGTCGGCTGTTTATGCCTTTTTCGGCTATTTTACAATCGGCTAATATTGTTTAAAATATAGGAGGGAGCGATTTATGACAAAAAAAATATCAGTTCTTGGATCAACAGGTTCTATTGGGACACAAACACTTGATGTGGCTCGTATGCATGGTATAAAAGTAACTGCTTTGACAGCAAATCATAATATTAAGTTGCTTGAACAGCAGGCAAGAGAATTTAACCCTAAAATGGTAGCTGTATTGGATCTTGGTTTTGCTGCTCAGTTGAAGATTGCCCTTAGTGATACGGATATTGAAGTATATTGTGGTGAAGAGGGAATTTTGAATGCTGCAACGGAAGATAGTTGTGATACAGTTGTTAATGCTATTGTTGGTGTTGCTGGTCTACTTCCGACTCTTTGTGCTATTAAGGCAGGAAAAAACATTGCTCTTGCTAACAAAGAAACTCTTGTAGCCGGCGGAAGTATTGTCATGAAGGAAATTAAAAGCAAAAATGTAAAGCTTTATCCCGTAGACAGTGAACATTCTGCAATTTTCCAATGTTTGCAAGGCTGTCCTGAAAATTCTCTCAAAAAAATTATACTTACAGCGTCAGGTGGAGCGTTTTTTGGTAAAAAACGTAAAGATTTAGAAAATGTATCTGTAAAACAGGCTTTAAAACATCCGAATTGGTCTATGGGTAAAAAAATAACTATTGATTCTGCAACTATGATGAACAAAGGACTGGAGATTATAGAAGCATCATGGTTGTTTGGCTGTAGTGATGAAAAAATAGATGTTTTGATCCATCGTGAAAGTGTTATTCATTCCATGATACAGCTTAAAGATAATGCTGTTATTGCTCAGCTTGGTGTTCCGGACATGAGGATTCCTATACAATATGCTTTAACTTATCCTGAAAGGTTTTTTTCTCCAACTTTTGAATTGAACCTTGCAGAAATATCAAAGTTGACGTTCTATGAGCCTGATATAGAAACTTTTGCATGTTTACCTATATGTCGCAAAGCACTTCGCAATGGTGGACTTTATCCAACAGTAGCCAATGCTGCTAATGAGGCAGCGGTTGAGTTGTTTTTGCATGAACGTATAAAATTTTTGGATATTGCTGATATAGTATGTGAAGCAGTAAACAGTTTTAGTGATGATAGGAAAGATTTTTCTCTTGAAGATATTTTATCAGTTGATAAGGAGACAAGAATTCGTATAAGAGAAAAATATTAATAGGAGATGATTTTTATTAACGAAGTATTACTGATTATTATTGGTATACTGCTTTTTGAGCTTATAGTTTTTGTTCATGAAGGCGGTCATTTTATCACTGCTAAACTTTCCGGTGTAAAAGTTAATGAATTTGCTCTTGGCATGGGTCCGAAACTTATAAAATTTCAGAAAGGTGAAACTCTTTATTCTCTGCGTTTGTTTCCTATTGGTGGTTTTTGTGCTATGGAAGGCGAGGATTCGGAAAGTGATGACGATCGTGCATTTGGAAATAAACCTGTATGGAAAAGAATGATAATTGTCGTTGCAGGTGCGGTAATGAATATTTTTCTTGGACTTATTATGATGCTGATATTTCTTGCACCTGATAAATATTTCGCCTCAAATGAGATAGCTGTGTTTACAGAAAATGCAACTTCATCACAGCAATTAATGATTGGAGATAGATTAAATTCTATAAACGGTTATGGTATAAGCACATCTATGGATCTGCAATTTGCCCTTGCCACAGCAAAATCAAATGAACTTGATATTACGGTTTTGAGAAATGGCGAGTTGAAAAGCTTCAATCAAGTTAAATTACCAACTGTTGAAAAAGACGGTAAGGATATTATACAGATTGACTTTAAGGTAAAAGCTATTGAAAATAATTTTGCTAATCTCTTATCACAAACATTTTTAACTACCTGCTCTACTGTAAAAATGGTTTGGGCTAGCCTTATTGGTTTAGTTACAGGTCAATTTGGACTTAATGAAGTTTCCGGACCTGTTGGAATGACTTCAGCTATTTCACAAGCGACTGCTGCAGGATTAGAAAAGAGTTTTATGGATGGATTCTATAATCTTCTTTATGTTATGATTATTATTACAGTTAATCTTGGTGTAGTGAATCTTTTACCGCTTCCGGCCTTGGACGGTGGACGATTTGTGTTTCTTTTGATTGAATCAATAAGAAGAAAACCAATAAAGCCTGAATATGAGGGTTATATTCATGCTGTTGGAATGTTGTTGTTGTTTGCATTTATGATAGTTATTTCAATAAAGGATGTAATACAATTATTCACATGAGGTTGGTGCTTAATATGAGAAGACTAACTAAACAGATAAATTCTGATACGATAAAAATAGGCAGTGATTATGATATTTCTGTTCAGTCTATGCTTAATGTTCCAGCAACTAATGTTGAAGGCAGTGTACTTCAGGCAATACAGCTTGAAAAGGCAGGCTGTGATATTATAAGGCTTGCTATTCCTGATATGGAAGCAATAAGACTTATTCCAGCTATTAAAAAAAGTGTAAAAGTGCCTTTGGTAGCAGATATACATTTTGATTATCGTCTTGCACTTGCATCAGCAGAGGCTGGTATAGATAAAATTCGTATAAATCCAGGAAATATAGGTGATGAAAGTCGTGTAAAACTGGTAGCCGATGAGTGCAGAAAAAGAAATATACCTATTCGTATCGGTGTGAATTCAGGTTCACTTGAAAAACATATTTTGAAAAAATATGGTAAACCTACACCTCAGGCTCTTTGTGACAGTGCGCTTTATCATGCATCTTTATTAGAAAAATTCGATTTTGATAATATTGTTTTATCTATGAAATCCTCAAATGTTACGTTTATGACAGAAGCGTATAAGCTTGCAGCAGAACAGTGTAATTATCCTCTTCATCTTGGTGTTACTGAAGCAGGAACAGAGAGAATGGGTATAATAAAATCATCAATCGGTATAGGATCTCTTTTGCTACAGGGAATAGGTGATACTATCAGAGTTTCGCTTACTGACGAACCTGTTAAAGAGGTTTATGCGGCAAAAGATATTCTGAAATCTATAGGGCTTAATAAAAAAGGTATAAAGTTTATTTCTTGTCCTACTTGTGGGCGAACAAGAATCAATCTTATAAAAATAGCAAAAGAGGCAGAAGAACTATTGAAAGATTGTGATAAGAATATCACTGTTGCCATTATGGGTTGTGTAGTTAATGGTCCTGGCGAAGCAAGGGAAGCAGATATAGGTATTGCGGGTGGAATAAATAATGGTTTGATTTTTAAGAAAGGTGAAATTATCAGAAAAGTTCCTGAGGATCAATTACTCATTGAGCTTATTAAGGAAATAGAAAAAATGTAATTGAAGGTTGATACAGCAAGAAGGAGGATTACCTGAATGCTGTATCAATCATTGTATTCGTGTATTGAAGAAAGGGGTTTAAGTTGAAAAAATTTTCTGATTTTTTTTATAAATACATTGAAATGTCAGCGATATCTGATGATATCAGGGAAAGTGATATTTTAAGTGTAAAAATTGATTCAAAATTAAGGATAATGAAGATATTTGCCAAATGCCATAATTTGATAGAACGTCAGGTTATATTTAATGCGGAGAAAAATATCAAAAATAGTATTCTTAACCTTTCAGAATGTTATTTCATCCCAAGATATGAAAGTGAATTGTTTGATTTAAACTATTATCCACAGTTAATACTTGAATTAAAAAGAAGAAATGTTACACTTAATGGTACATTAAATGACTCGACTGTCACTTTGCAGGATCATAGACTTATTGTAGATTTGAAGCATGGAGGTAAAAGCCTTCTTGATAGTCAAAAGTTTGATCAAAGTCTTACACAACTTATATATAGTGAGTTTGGTATATCTTTTAAAGTGGAATATAGTGGTATTCTTACTATAGATAATGATAGTGCTTTATATATCGAAAAACAAAAAATTACAGAAGAACGTGTAATACGTGAAACTCAAATTGCTCAAGTTCAGGAATATGATATGATGATAAATTCAGCAAACCAAAGAAAAGACTCTTTCGAGAAAAAAATCGTATCAGTTACACCAGCTACTAACGGTGAAATTGAATTTCGTGATATAGATCACATATTTCCTACTTATATTCCGGAGAGTGCTAATCCTGTATATGGTTCACCAATACATGGAGATACCATATCGTTGAGGGATATAACACAGGATTCGGGTAAAGTGATAATCTGGGGACAGATTATTTCGATTGATGTGGTGGATGCTAAAAGTGGCAAGACTAAAATAATTACGATTGTTATAACAGATTTTAAGGGTTCTGCCACTATAAAAATAATTGAACAAAATGAAAAATGTGAATCTATATTAAACTTAAAAAAAGGAATGTACATACTGGCAAGAGGTGAAGCTGAATTTGATACATTTCTGCACGATGTTTCAATAAGAGTACGTTCGTTAAGTGTAATTGCTGTTCCTAAAATAGTTGATAAAGCAGAAAAAAAGCGTGTAGAGTTACATTTGCATACTAATATGTCAGCTATGGACGGAGTAACTAGCGCAACAGATCTTGTAAACAGAGCCTATGAGTGGGGAATGCCTGCTATAGCAATAACAGATCATGGTGTAGCGCAAGCTTATCCGGAAGCAATGAACGCTTGTGATACGATAAGAAAAAAAGGAGGTAAGTTTAAGGTTATTTATGGCGTTGAGGCGTATTTCATTAATGATCAGACAGCTTTAGCAGTTACAGGTAGTGCTGAGCAAAAACTGGAAGAAGAATTTATTATATTTGATATTGAAACAACGGGTTTAAATGTATCAAATGAGAGAATTACCGAAATTGGTGCTTTTCGAGTTTTAAATGGTGAAATAAAAGATAAATTTTCAACATTTGTAAATCCTGAAAAGCATATAAACGAAAAGATAACGGAACTAACCGGTATTACTGATGAAATGGTGGCTGATGCTCCATCAGAAGCTGAAGCGTTAAAAATGTTTCTTGATTATTGTGGAGAAAATGCCGTTGTTGTAGCTCATAATGCAGGCTTTGATACATCTTTTATAAAAGTGGCTGCCGAAAGAAATAAAATTCCGTACACGCTTACTCATATTGATACTTTGGTAATATCAAGAGGAATTTTTCCTCAGTTGAACAAACATAAATTGGATAATATATCCAAATATTTAAAATTGGGAGATTTTAACCATCACAGAGCATGTGATGATGCTTATATGCTCGCAAAAATTTTTCTTGTTATGCTTACAAAATTGAAGGAAGAGTTTGGTATTGAAAAGATTTCTCAATTGAACAATATGCTTCCTAAACCTGATTTTAAATCCTATAAATCCTTCCATCAGATAATACTTGTAAAAAATCAGTTGGGTTTGAAAAACTTGTATAAACTAATATCTAAAGCTCATATAAATTATTTTTACAAAAAACCGTTAATACCCAAATCAGAACTTGTTAAGTTAAGAAATGGACTGATAATAGGCAGTGCATGTGAAGCAGGAGAGTTGTTTAGAGCAATTGTAGAGGGAAAAAGTTGGAAAGAACTGAAAGAGATCGCATCATTTTATGACTATCTTGAAATACAACCAATAGGAAATAATATGTATATGCTTCGTAATGGTACTGTTAATACTATTGAAGAGTTACAGAATTTTAATAAAACTGTTGTCAAACTTGGTGAAGAATTGAATATACCTGTTGTTGCAACTTGTGATGTTCATTTTATGGATCCATATCAAAGCGAATATAGAAAAATTCTTATGGCATCTTTGGGTTTTTCTGATGCAGAGGAGCAAGCCCCTCTTTATTTAAGAAATACAGAAGAAATGCTTAGGGAGTTTGAATATTTGGGCGAAAAGAAAGCATATGAAGTAGTTGTAGAAAATACCAATAAAATTTCGGATATGATTGAGAATTTGCGTGCTGTTCCCAAAGGAAACTTTCCTCCATTTATTCCAGGTGCCGAAGAGCAATTGACAGAAATAACATGGGGAAAAGCAAAAGAAATATATGGAGATCCTCTCCCGGAAATTGTTGAAGCGAGAATTAACAAAGAACTTAATTCTATTATAAAAAATGGCTTTTCTGTACTTTATATGACAGCACAGAAATTGGTTGCAAATTCAAATGAGCATGGATATCTTGTCGGCTCTCGTGGATCTGTAGGTTCATCGTTTGTAGCAACTATGTGTGGTATATCAGAAGTAAATCCCCTATGTCCTCATTATGTTTGTCCAAAATGTAAAAATAGTGAGTTCTTTGCTGATGGAAGTGTTGGTTCAGGGTTCGACTTGCCACCAAAAAAGTGTCCAAATTGTGGAACTGAATATCTTTGCGACGGACATGATATTCCTTTTGAAACATTTCTCGGTTTTAAAGGTGATAAGACACCTGATATTGATCTTAATTTTGCTGGAGAATATCAGACACGTTCACATCGTTATACAGAAGAACTTTTTGGTAAAGAAAATGTTTTTAAAGCTGGAACCATTGCAACTGTTGCAGATAAAACAGCATTTGGATATGTAAAAAAATACGCCGAAGAGACAGGGAAAAACTTGAATAAAGCAGAAGAAATGAGGCTTGCACTTGGATGTACAGGAGTACGAAGAACCACCGGACAACATCCTGCCGGAATGGTCGTTGTTCCAAGAATGAATGATATATATGAATTTTGTCCTATACAGCATCCGGCCAATGATATGAAAACTGACATTATAACAACACATTTTGATTTTCATTCTATTCATGATACTGTATGCAAACTTGATGAGCTTGGTCATGATGTTCCTACAAGATACCACTATTTAGAAGAATTAACAGGTATAAGTGTGATGGATGTTCCTATGAATGATCCTGAAGTAATGTCACTTTTTACATCAACAAAAGCTTTAGGTGTAAAACCAGAAGATATAGACTCTGAGACAGGAACATTTGCGTTGCCTGAAATGGGAACAAAATTTGTACGCAATATGCTTTTAGAAACTCAACCAAAAACTTTTTCAGATCTTCTTCAAATTTCCGGACTTTCACACGGTACTGATGTTTGGATAGGAAATGCAGCCGATCTTATAGCAAAAAAAATATGTACGATTTCCGAAGTTATAGGAACTCGTGACAATATTATGGTATATCTTATGCATAAAGGACTTGAACCGGATATGGCATTCAAGATAATGGAAATTGTTCGTAAGGGTAATGCGACAAAACTTTTGACTCCTGAACATATTAATGCCATGAAAGAACATAATGTTCCTCAATGGTATATTGATTCTTGCATGAAAATAAAGTATATGTTTCCAAAGGCTCATGCTGCGGCTTACATGATAGCCACATTACGCCTTGCATGGTATAAGGTACATAGGCCTATAGCGCATTATGCATCATATTTTACAGTAAAGTGCGAAGATTTTGATGCTGGTCTTGTTTGTAAAGGTAAGAGTGCAGTAAAAAATAAAATGCAAGAATTAAACAACAAAATTCAGGATAGGGATATTAAAACTACAGCAAAAGATGAATCTATTTTTGCTACTTTACAAATTGTAAATGAAATGCTTGCAAGAAATATACAAGTTCTTCCTGTTGATATTTACAAATCAGACGCAAAAAGATTCTTAATAGAAGATGACAAAATAAGATTACCTTTTGTTGCCCTTTCTGGTGTAGGTGAAGCAGCAGCAGAAGCACTTGCCGAAGCGAGAAAGGAAGGAGATTTTATTTCAGTAGAAGATTTTCAACAAAGAGCAAAAGTTTCCAAAGCTGTTATTGACTTGCTTAGAGATATAGGTGCTTTTGCAAAATTACCTGAAAGCAGTCAGCTTAAAATGTTCTAACGTAATGAAAAGGAGAAAAAATGGATAAAGAAAATGATAATTTAGAATTTGATATTCCTGTTTTACCATTGAGAGGATTGGTAATTTTTCCGGATTCAGTGCTTCATTTGGATGTGGTTAGAAATAGTACATTGAATGCGATTTTAAAAGCAATGGATGGGCAAAAATATGTTTTTATAACTACACAAAAGGAAATTATTGAGGATGATCCTAAACCGGAAGATTTGTACGAAATCGGTGTTTATTCTAAGATTATGCAGATAATAAAAATGACAGAAACACTTTATCGTATAATTATAAAAGGAGTTTCAAGAGCGTATACATTGAAAATTGTTGAACAATCCGGTTATTATATTGCTGATCTCGGTTTGATAGAAAGTAAACCGGCACCTGATAGTATTCGTATAGAAGCGATTATAAATTTGGTAAGACAATGTATGCATGAATATGGAGTTATAAATAGTCGTTTACCGGATGACATACTTTCAAAGACATTTGATATAAAACAGCCCGGAAGGCTTGCAGATTTTATTGCAGATAATATTATAAGAGATTGTCAGCAAAAGCAAAAAATTCTTGAAACTATTAATGAAGAAGAAAGAATAACAAGCATTATACATATGCTCAACCATGAAATCAGTGTTCTTAAGATAGAAATTGAACTCAGTGAAAAAACTAAAGAAAAAATTGATGACAGTCAAAGAGAATTTTATCTTCGTGAAAGAATGAAAGCTATTCAAGAGGAATTGGGTGAAAAAGAAAGTTTTGAAAGCGAAATATTTGAATACGAAGAAAAAATACATTGTCTTAAAACTACTGATGAAAATATTAAAAAACTTTTAAAGGAAGTTAGAAAACTCGAAAAAATGCCTTCAGCTTCGCCTGAAGCAAATGTTGTTCGCAATTATCTTGATACTTGCATCGAACTTCCATGGGGAGTATATACTAAAGATAAACTTAACGTTTGCAGAATTCGTACATTGCTTGATAAAAATCACTATGGATTAAAAAAAGTAAAAGATAGTATTGTTGAAACATTGGCTGTTAGGAAGCTAAATCCTGAAACTAATGGACAGATAATATGTCTCGCAGGTCCTCCAGGTGTCGGAAAAACTTCAATTGCTGCATCAATTGCTGATGCTATTGGAAGAAAATATCAGAGAGTTGCCCTTGGAGGTATACATGATGAGGCAGAAATCAGAGGTCACAGAAGAACGTATATCGGAGCAATGATGGGAAGAATTATGTATGCGATCAATCAAGCTGGTTCTTCTAACCCGTTAATACTCCTTGATGAGGTAGATAAAATTGGAAATGATTACAGAGGTGATCCTACTTCCGCTTTGCTTGAAGTTCTTGATGGAGAACAAAATTCCAATTTTTTTGATCACTATATAGATCTTCCGTTTGATCTTAGCAAAGTAATGTTTATAACCACTGCAAATGATTATACGTCAATTCCTGAGCCGCTGCTTGATAGAATGGAGATTATTCATATTGAAAGCTACACAAGAGAGGAAAAATTTCTAATAGCCAAAAAACATATCATAATAAAACAATTAAAAAAGCATGGTTTAACTTTAAGAAACTTTAAAATAAGTGATGATTCGATTTATGAACTTATAGATTCTTATACAAGAGAAGCAGGTGTAAGAAGTCTGGAAAGATGTATTTCAAAATTAATGAATAAGGCCGCTGTGAAAATTGTGTCAGAAGAAACTAAAACAGTAAAAATTACAAAGAATTGTTTAGAAGATTATCTTGGTGCAAAGAAATACAAACTTCAAAATTTAAAGGAAAATAATGAAGTTGGTCTTGTTACTGGACTTGCATGGACATCAGTAGGAGGAGAAACCCTTCAAGTTGAAGTGGCTATAATGGATGGAACAGGAAAAATAGAACTTACCGGATCTCTTGGTGATGTTATGAAAGAGTCTGCATATACAGCATTTACTTGTGTAAGAACTATGATTTCAAAACTTAATATTCAACCTGATTTTTATAAAACCAAAGATATTCATATTCATGTTCCTGAAGGTGCAGTTCCGAAAGATGGACCATCAGCAGGAATAACTATGGCTACTGCTATAACATCTGCCCTTACAGGTATCCCGGTAAGAAGTGATATTGCAATGACAGGTGAAATTACAATAAGGGGAAAAGTTCTTCCAATAGGAGGGCTTAAAGAAAAAGCAATGGCAGCATATAGATTTGGAATAAAAAAAATCATTATTCCTAAAGATAATATTTCAGATTTAGATGAGTTAGATGATGTAATTAAGAGTAATGTTGAATTCATTTGTACTGATAACATTCAAACAGTTCTTGATAATGCGCTAATAAAAAAATAATTTAATAGGGGGGATAATATGAATTTTCACATTGTTGACTTTGAAGCATCTTATGGAAAATTAAATCAGATACCCAAATCAGATTTACCTGAAATTGTATTTTCGGGTAAATCTAATGTAGGAAAATCCTCTTTAATTAATAAAATACTTTACAGAAAATCTCTTGCAAGGGTAAGTGCGACCCCTGGAAAAACATCTACTATAAATTTTTTTAAATTAGGTGAAGCCCGATTTGTTGATCTTCCTGGATATGGTTATGCAAAAGTTTCAAGGAATGAACAAAATCGTTGGGCAGAACTTGTTGAAGGTTATTTTTTTCAAAAAAGAAATATTGCACTTATCATTCAAATATGTGATATACGTCATAGTACAACAAAAAATGATTTTGAAATGATAAATTTTCTACACAACACAGAATGCAATTTTGTTATAGCTCTTACGAAATTAGACAAATTAAAAAATTCACAACGCCAAGAAAGAATTGATGCGTTTAAACAAGAATTATCACAATATAATGGTATAACATTTTTTCCGTGTTCTTCACAAACGGGCGAAGGAATTGAAGATATTCGTAAGGCTATAGAAGATAGTATTGTAAGAATATAGGGTAAGAGTAGATTGAAAGGAGATATTAATTTTTATATGCTCAAAATAAAAAAAGCAAATAATACAGAGGTTAAAGAATTTATAGAATTGAATTTAAAAATGTTTAAAGAAATATACACATTACCAGATGAATATGTATTTGATGAGTTCTTTGTTAATTACCTTAAAGAATATTTTTTATCAAATAAACATACAACAATAATTTCATATGATAATCAGTTACCTATTGGATGTGCTACTATATGTTATTATAACGTTTTACCTACATTTGATCAAATAAAAGGGAAAATGGCAAAACTCATGAATGTTTATGTACATAAGGACTTTCGTAATTTGGGAATTGCTAAAGCAATGATAGGATATTTGATTGATGATGCTAAAGAAAATGATATTACAGAAATTGTTTCGTGTGCAAATGAAAGCTTAAAAAAAATATATCATAAATTTGGTTTTCAAAATTCTGATGAGTATATGGTTATTGATTTGGAAAAACAACTTAGAGAAAGAATTAACCATATAGAAAAAAGAGGTTTTCATGATGGTTGTGGATGCTAAAAAATAAGTACGGTGGTGAAATGTCAAGAGGAAAATAAATAAAAACAGGATAATTTTTTGCTGACAGCAGTAAAGGCAAAAAACACCCATTTGTTGATTCTTCCGAACCGCAGACAATCCGCAATTACAAATGAATCTATATTAGTCATTCTTTTGCAGATCATTGTACGTATCTTTGAACTTTTTGACCTGCTTGGGATTGAGGACATGGATACTCCTGTTGAACTTCGCCAGCTCTGCATTTTCCTTCAGGAAATAAACGAGATGGTCACCATAACAGCCAGTTGATTCAAGACCGACAGTAACCTCTGTCAGATGGTAGGATGTTAGTGCCTTGACGATTTGTTTGACAAGCTCAGC
>CACXGC010000016.1 GCA_902767155.1 uncultured Ruminococcus sp.
AGAAGACATATTTGCTCTCTTTGCCGCATCAGAAACACTCAAAATTCCATCTCTTACAAGTTCAGTCAACGCTTTCAAAAATCCTTCTACACGGCCTTCTACACGGCCTTCTACACGACCTTCCACACGACCCTCCGCACGACCCTCCGCACGACCCTCCGCACGACCCTCCGCACGACCTTCCGCGCGACCTTCCGCACGACCTTCCGCGCGACCTTCCGCACGGGCTTCATTTTTCGCCTCGTTGATATCCTGTTCAGTTATCTTCATATCAAAATACTCCCTTTCCTGAATATTTCCGATATCTTCCCTCAAAATCACCTTGCTATAAATCCTTATAAGACTTTCACCAAGTTCTGTATCACCATAGCAATCATAAAATTTCTGCATATGCTCAGCAGTGCTTACAGAAAAAAACTCTGAAAAAGTTTTCAGTTCACGGTTCAGTTCTCTACTTTCAGAGCCGTTCACCGTTTTGGTATACACATTATGCAGCGTCAGAAGGTCAGAATAATTCTCGTGGTTCTGATTTTGTAAGGTTATAACCTCAACCGGCAGATTGCCCTTTTTACTCGTCATGATGAACGACACAACGACCTTGTTCAGTTTCTCATAACAGCCTTTTTCTACAGTTTGGCTTGATAATGCTCTGCAAGCATAATATATCGTCCTGTTTTTGATAAGTGTTTCACTGTACGTATTTTGCAAATCTATACTATAAACTGTGCCGTTTTCATCTTTGGCAAACGTATCAAAACGAATGTAATTGTGTTCCACGTTATCAGGTGTGACACTTGCCTGAGATATTATCTCTTTTGCGTGAAGTGTATGCCCCGTCACCGCCTTCAACAGCGAGGAAAACAAATACATATCCCCGAACATGATCGAAAAAACTACATCATTTCTCAGCGGAAAGTCTTCTCTGAACGGCAGTTCCATAAGACTTATCCCCCTTTCTGAAAAACACATTACATATTTTATTTTACATCTTTTTCAAAAATTAGTCAATAACAATTGCAACTTTTGCAAAATATATATTTTTTCCAAAAAGTTCAAAAAAACTATTGACTTTTAACAAATATATGGTATAATATATTCAAGATAACAAACAGGGATGTTTGAATATAACTCTTGACTGCGGAGTTGTTTCCTGTTTGTTTCCGAGTTTACGAAAGGAGGCAAGTTCCCATGGGCGAATTGGAACCGGTTATTTTTCATAGCCTTGAAGCCTCTTGGTGTGAGGCCTTCTGTGAGGAAAAGATAGTATAAGGATGTATTTTGTGTGAGTTGCATTTCCGTCAGTCCCGTTGAGCGTTTGGACGGCAACATTCGGAGATGGCTCTTGTTACAGCATATTAGGCTGGTTTCCGTGTACGGTGCTTTGACTTGCAAGAAGGTTGCCTGACGATAAAGGTCAGCTGTTTGGGGATAGCTTACAGCAGGGCAGCTTCAAAACCGATATTTGTCTTACAATTTAATATTGACGGGCGTACTGTCTCAGACTTTGCTGTTGTTGTACGGATCGTCACCAACCGTTACGGTATACGGTGCTTGTCCGCATGGCGGAAATTATACCGGATAGGCTGAACAGGTTTGTATGTACCGTTTGTCTTGCGGATGTTCCGCCTGTTGTGTGATAGTTCGGTCATAGACAGGTGAGCAAAGCGTGTGGCTTGCTTATGAATCAAGCATTAAGGCGTAAACAGCGTCGATGGTGATGCGGCAATATTACGCACACCCAATGTAGTTCCGCTGCAAATAGGTTTATCGCAGGTTTTGCTTATATATAAATTATACAGATAGGAATGAATCCGATGTAATACTCAGTCTTGCATCATAATACTTACATCAAATTTTAGGACTGATTCCGATGCCAACTGAATCTATATTTTGATTGTTCCGATAAAATCTCCTATAAAATCACCCCCGACAGGTTCGTTGCCGGGGGTTGTTTTTATTTGCTGATTGCCTGTTCAAGAGCCTTTGCAAGCTGATCCGGACATGATGTTCCTCGTCCGTTGCAGTCGATATTTTTGCATTTTGCGATAACATCTTCTGCTTTCATACCGGCTACTAATGCCGCAATTCCCTGTGTATTGCCGCTGCATCCGCCGTTGAAGCGAACCGAAGTTACGACATTGTTTTCATCCAGCTCGATTTCTATAGAACGTGAGCAAGTTTTGCTTGTTTTATAATTTATTTTCATAAAAATCCTCCTGATAAATAAAGCCAAAAATAAATGACCGATGCCATACAGCACCGGTCGTATATTCATCAATCACTTGTGTAAGGGAGAAGTGAAAGATATCTTGCGCGCTTTATAGCGACTGTAAGACTACGCTGATGACAAGCACAAGTACCTGTAACTCTGCGAGGGAGAATTTTAGCTCTCTCGGAAATGAAGCGGCGAAGTCTTGAGATATCCTTGTAATCAATCTCATCAATTTTATCTACACAGAATGAGCAAACTCTTTTACGACCCTTGCGGCCGCCTCTGCGGTTATCTCTTTCGATTTTTTCAGCCATCTGAAGTTCCTCCTTTTCTTATTGATCAAAAGGGCAGATCATCATCGGCGGGCATATCAACAAAATCACCGGCACTGCCATTTGAATACGACGGTGCTGCCGACTCCGGAGCCTGACGATAAGACTGCTGGTTGTTGCTATTGTTGTAACTGTTGTTGTAGCTGTTTCCGCCACCCGATGAACCGGATTTTGACTCACAGAATTCGATACGATCAGCCCATACATCTGTAGTATAACGCTTGCTTCCGTCCTGAGCGGTATATGAACCTGTACGGATAGAACCTGTCAAAGCAATACGGTTTCCTTTGGAAAAATACTTGCTGACAAACTCAGCCTGTTTATTCCATGCTGTTACAGATATGAAGTCTGCTTGCTTTTCATCGCCCGATTTTGTAGGACGATCTACAGCAACTGTAAATCTTGCCATCGGAACGCCGGACTGTGTGTGTTTGAGTTCTGGATCGGCGGTAAGTCTGCCGACTAAAGATACGATATTCATGTAATAATACCTCCCCTAATCATGCATCCTTTTTGATAATCATAGAACGGAGCACGCCGTCTGTGATCTTAGCTACTCTGTCAAGCTCAGCAGGCAAAACTGCCTCAGCTTTGAAGTCGAAGAGAACATAGTAAGCATCTGTTTCCTTATTGATGGGATAAGAAAGCTTTCTTTTGCCCCATTCCTCAACATTTTCAACAGTAGCATTCTTCTCAATAAGAGATTTGAACTTGTTTACGATCTCTGTTACAGCCTCTTCACCCTGTTTAAGGGAAATTACGAACACTGCCTCATAAGAATTGATAACTGCCATTTTCTGTACCTCCTTCCGGACTAATGGCCCCCATAGGGAGCAAGGATATATGTGCATATACACAACAGGATGATTATATCATACCCAAAATGAAATGTCAAGTTATGAAAACGACATTTTTACGCATAAATCAGAAAAATCTCACACAGATATGTTTCTGTGTGAGACAATTTTCAGCCGTTGATTATATTTTCGTGGTCAAACAGTTTTCCTACGATGAATATAGCGATAAATGTAAGAACAAGATTCATTGAGCAGGTCACAACGACGGACAAAACGCTGTAATCCATTTTTATTATATCCTTCATCATGAGCATAGAATTCCATGCCGGAATAAAATAATTTGCAAAGCCGAAATCTTCCACCAATGCCATAAAATCATCGTTAAGCGTAAACATTCCGGCAAGCATGAATACCATCATTACTATAGGTGCAATAGTTGTAGCCTGTTTTACATCTTTTGCAAGAGTAGAGATTATAAGTAGTATACTTGTCAGGAAAAATATTGCTGTCAGTGTTATTCCGAAAAGCTGTAGATACTGAATGAAACTGTATGAAACATCCTCCCCAATCTCCATTGATTTTGATATATTGGGCAAGGATAAAGCCATTCCAACAAAAGCAGAAATACTGCCGGTTATTGCTGCTATGAAAATACTTAGTGATTTTCCTGCGGCGATAGAACTGCGCTTGACTGGCGTTACGAGCAGTGTATTGAGGAAACCACGCTCTTTGTCGCCCGAAATGGATTCTGCGGCAAGATTCATACAAACCATAAATATCGCCATGAATATCATAACAGGGAATATCATGCCGATAAGGCGGAAGAAAATAGCGTTTTCACTGCCATAGTCATACTTCACATTTTCGTCGGCATTTACAGTAAAAGCTTTCGGCTGGAAAGCGTTCAAAAGACTCTCGCAAACCTGATACATACTTATGGACGTATTTCTTTCGGAGTTGTACCATATTTCCACATTGGAAAGACTTTTCTGCGGATCCATAGTCATCTCGAAATCTTTCGGGAAAACTATCAGAACATCAATAGATTTTTCTTTTACCTGCTGTTTCAGCTCATCTGTACGTTTTTCATCAGCAGAAGAAATTCCGGCTTCTTTGAAAGCTTCTCTCATATAATCCGGAGCGTTTATACAGAAAGCACTTTCTGCTGATTCTGTATCAGACGATGCCGATTCTGCCATAACGGTCATGAGCATGGCATAACCGAAAACTATTGCAAACGGAAGTATTACGACTTGTAAAAGTATCACCTTATCGGTAAAAATAGCACGAAGTTCTTTTTTGGCAACTGTCCATATATCCTGAAAATTCATTAGTCGCCCTCCCCGTCAGGATGTTCTGACTTATATTTGCTGTAAAAATCGTAGAAAGCGTCTTCAAGCGGCTTTCCGCCCTTGAGATTTTCAAGCGTATCATTCACAACAATTTTACCATCAATTATCATTGCCGCCCTGTCGCATACTTTTTCAACAAGGTCAAAAAGGTGGGTCGAAATTATAACACATTTTCCCTGCTCTTTCATCGAGAGTATGAAATCTCGCACATCACGTGCGGCAAGTATGTCAAGTCCGTTTGTAGGCTCGTCAAATATAATGAACTGCGGGTCATGTATTACTGATATAACAAGCGAAACTTTTTGTTTCTGTCCCTGAGAAAGCTTCATTATTTTTGTATCGGCAAACTTATCTATACCGAAATTTTTGAACATTTCTGTTTTTCGTTTCTGTGCGTCTTCTTTCGGAATGTG
This sequence comes from uncultured Ruminococcus sp., assembly GCA_902767155.1. Classification (GTDB taxonomy): domain Bacteria; phylum Bacillota; class Clostridia; order Oscillospirales; family Acutalibacteraceae; genus UBA1213. The sequence goes on from CACXGC010000016.1 coordinate 5,107, forward strand.
ATACAATTCTGCGAAAAAATCGTACATAATGCTTGCTGTAGATTTCATATCAAGTTTAAGGTCTGCGGTAAGAAATGCCAGCGACGAGCGGACTTTTTCAGGACACTTCACTGCACTCACATCATTGTACAATGCATCACCGCTGTCGGGTTTTATAAGCGTTGAAAGCATACGCATAGTAGTAGTTTTTCCTGCACCGTTAGGACCTAAAAGACCGAAAACTTCTCCCGACTTTGCAGTAAACGAAATTCCTGCCACAGCGGTTTTTTTCTTTTCTGTAATGCCGAGAGATTTACGCTGTTTTTCGCTTATCGGGAAAGTTTTTACCAGATTATTCACTTGTAAAATTTGCATAATTTTCCTCCCTGTATTTTTTACATAAGTCACATCATTGAATCCATCACAAAAACAATTTATTCAATTTTGACCACTTTGCATAATTGGATTTTACCATAAAAAAACATATTTTGCAATAAGATGACAGTATTTTTCCAAATTTGAAATAAATTAAACTTGATAAAAATCATTGACTAATAAGTATATTTATGTTACAATTGTACAAACACTTGCGGATGCAGAAATTCATCCTAAATTCAAAAATAAACAACGAAGGGAGTTTAAACCATGGGACTTTTTAGAAACAAAACTGAATATGTTTACTATATGAATCAGGAACAGTATGACGAAATGTTCAGTTTTTACAAGAAACTCGGCTACAGCGAAAATCAGTGCAAGAAACTTTCAGAAAGCTGTTTCGGCGCAAAAATAGTTGTCAGCAGTAAAGAAAGATATGCTGAAGACTGGGAATTCAACCGCACATATCTTCGTAAACCGGTTGAAGATTTTGTACAGCCGTTATATTCTGCTGCGGCAACCTTTATGGGCGGCAGAGGTATGGCAAAATCAAGTATGCCAAACGATTCTGCACGCTGTATGTCTGCAAGAGCTCCTGCGCCTGTCGGTTGTCCTGCACCTGTTGAAGACTGCGCAGTTGCGTGTTCCGAACCCGAAGACGGTGCCTATCATGATGTCATATCACTTTTTAACAGCGTAAAAGCTCCCGAATTCAACACCGCACAGACTCATAAAGCACCTGAAATTGAAGAAAGTACTCCGCTTGACCGCCCACAGATGATTTTTTCCGCAAATGTAAATACTGCATCATGGTCGTATATCAGAAACAGAGTACTTCTGAACAGAAACATAGACGGCGATTTTGTCAGAATCGAGGAAATCATAAACTCATATCCGTATGACCTCAAAAAAGCCGAAGATGACCAGCTTTTTTCAATAAATATAGAACATGGCAACTGCCCATGGAAAGACGGCTCCGAACTTATGTTCATCGGACTGAAGGGCAAAAAAGTCGAAAAACACGTTAAACAAAATCTTGCTTTCCTCGTTGACGTATCAGGAAGTATGGAAGACCGCTGGGTACTCGTCCAGATGTCTCTTATGGCAATAATAAGCAGACTCGGCAAAGGCGATATAATCTCGATAATCGCATATTCAGACGAAACTGTTACAGTATGTAAGAAATTGGAATGCGGCAATCTCGACGAATGTGTAAAGGCTGTTCTAAGTATCGACGGTATAGGCGGCTGTACAAACGGAAGTGAGGGGCTTGAAAATTCTTACAGATTCCTGTCCGAAAATTACGACAAAGATGCAAACAACAGACTGTTTATTTTCACAGACGGCGATTTCAATTTCGGCATAACAACAGAAGGCGGTCTGACTGAATATATCAAGAAGAAAAGAGAAACGGGAATCTACCTCTCTGTTGTCGGTTACGGAATGAGCAATTTCAAAGATGACAAAATGGAAGCGCTCGCAAAGAACGGTCACGGAAATTATACTATCGTTACAAATCCCGAAGATATTACAGATAATCTCTGGATGAAACTTGTGTCCAATCTTGTAACTGTAGCCAAAGATGTAAAAATCTCCGTTGAGCTGAATCCAAAGTACGTCAAGGATTATCGCCTGATAGGCTATGATTCAAGAGTAATGACTCAAAAGGAATTTCACGACACGGAAAAAGCCGCTGACGGTATCGGCTCTGAACATAATGTAGCGGCTGTTATACAGCTTACAAAGGGTGAAGCTGTCAAAACTTACAACTCACGCTATGTAACAACTTCTTCGGCTGACTTTGAGGATGAATTTGCTTTCATCGAAATACATTACAAAAATCCTGATGGTGAAAACCTTGTTCTCAAGCATACTGTCAAAGTTTCCGACTATGAGAATTCATCAGGCGAAAATATGCCGCTCGCAACATTGCTTACTGCTTTCGGTCTTGTTATAAAGCGCTCTGAGTACAAAGGAAATGCCGATAAAAAGATGCTCGCCGAACTTATCGACAAGGTAAAACACGATAAAGAATCTGACAATAATTACGGTCATCTGGCGATAATCAAAAGATATATCAAAGACTGACAAAACAAACGGCTGTGGAGATTATGTTCTTCACAGCCATTTTTCTGAAAAAAACTTGTCAACATCCTGTAGTTGATATATAATAGTATCAGAACGGAAGTGATAACCATGGCGGAAAAAGACCTCACAACAAAA
>CACXGC010000017.1 GCA_902767155.1 uncultured Ruminococcus sp.
AAGCCTCTCCTTTAGGGGAGGTGGCACGAAGTGCCGGAGGGGTTTGTGCAATCTGACGAAAGCATTAGAAATTTGCTCATTTATAGTCTATTACAAAAAACGACAAATTTCAGCAAAATAAGAAATAATTTATATTTTTGAGGGTAGAAAAATAAGGCTGTTTTTTATGTAATATTACTACAAAAGGAGTAGCAGCTATTAAAAAATAGTTTTTATCAAAAGTGCAAAATTTACGCTCATTTGTTCTTGTTTTTATATGTGAAATATGCTATAATACATAGGAAAATTGAGTTTTTGAGAATGATGACAAAAATTCGACTTCATTTTTGTATAATAATATCAGGGAAAAGGATTGATGAAAGATGTTAAAGCTTGAGAACATAATCTGGAACGCTCCGGATGGTTCAAAGGTGCTTAACGGTCTTGATCTTGAAGTGTCGGAAGGAAAACTGGTTGTTATTACCGGACCAAACGGCGGCGGAAAGACAACACTGGCTAAGATTATTGCCGGAATATATCATCAGGATAGCGGAAAAATTCTTCTTGATGATAATGACATTACGGAAAAAAATATAACGGAAAGAGCCAAGATGGGTATAAGTTTTGCTTTTCAGCAGCCTGTAAGATTCAAAGGAATTACCGTTAAAAAGCTTGTAGAGATAGCATCCGGTACTAAAATGACAGATGCTGAACTTTGTGATATTTTGAGCAAAGTGGGACTTTGTGCGAGAGAATACATTAACCGGGATGTCGATTCAACTTTATCCGGCGGTGAAATGAAAAGAATTGAAATTGCTACAGTTCTTGCAAGACATACAGGAATTACTATTTTTGACGAGCCGGAAGCAGGTATTGATCTTTGGAGTTTTTCGAGCCTTATAAAGGTGTTCAAGGAAATGAGAAAAGATCTTCATGGAACGCTTATAATAATTTCTCATCAGGAAAGAATTCTTGAAATTGCCGATGAGATCGCAGTTGTAGCTGATGGAAGAGTAAAAGCCAAAGGACCGGCAGATGAAATGATGAAAATGTTGATGAATGATAACGGGATCAGCAATGTCTGTTCCAAGCAGGAGGTGCTTTTATAATGGAAAAGCAGACAGAAGAACTGCTCAGAGAAATTTCTGACTGGAACGGAGAATTCAAGGGCGCATATAATATACGAGAAAACGGTACTTGTGCCGGAAGAGTGTCGAGTAAAAATATAAAAATAACAAATAAAGAAGGAAAACCGGGTCTTGAAATACACATTTTGCCGGGTACTAAAGATGAAACAGTATCAATTCCTGCTTGTGTTACACATGGCGGAGTTGATGACCTTGTATATAATGATTTTTATGTTGGCGAAGACGCTGATGTAACGATTGTTGCAGGCTGTGGTATACATACAGAAACCGGTGAACCGGCGAGACATAACGGCATACATCGCTTTATACTCGGAAAAAATTCGAGAGTGAAATATCTTGAAAAGCACATAGGTACAGGACACGGAACAGGACTTAAATCTATAGATCCGGTTACAGAAGCAGAACTTGATGAAAATGCTGTTCTTGAAATGGATACTGCACAGATAGGCGGAGTTGACAGGACAATTCGCACAACAAAGGCAAAACTTGGTGCAGGTGCAAAACTTTTTATAAGGGAAAGAATATTGACAGAAAAGGAACAGACGGCAAATACCGAATTTGAAGTTGAACTCAATGGAAAAGATTCAGGAGTTGATTTGATTTCAAGATCTGTTGCGAGAGATAATTCAAGACAGGGTTATCATTCTGTAATAATAGGAAATGCTCCGTGTACAGGACATTCGGAATGTGATGCTATAATTTCCGAGAACGGAAAAGTAGACGCTGCTCCTGAACTTCACGCTCATGACAATGACGCTGCACTGATTCATGAAGCTGCAATAGGTAAGATAGCAGGTGAACAGATACTCAAGCTGCGTACACTTGGTTTGTCAGAAGAAGAAGCAGAAGCAACTATTATAGATGGTTTTCTTAGTTAAAAATATCCGGTCGTACTCATTGAGGGGAGTTCGACCGGATTAATTTTATACGTTAAATTTTATTTGTTGGCAAAAAAATTATCAGCAGCCGCATCCGCAGTTGTTGTCATTGCATCCGCAATTGTTACCGCAGCCGTTATTGCCGCAGCCGCCGCAGCAGCAGAGGATGATAATGAGAAGGATTATCCAGCCACAACCGCCGTTACCGCCAAAAACATTGTTACACATAAAAAATTCCTCCTTAAAATTCTCCCTAAAGATTTTTCTTTTCGGAAGTGGTTACATTACATAATACGCAGTATGGGAAAATGTGTTACAAGCTAAAGCGATAGGATAAAAAACAATATGCTGCTGCAAAACATAATTTTTGCGGCAGCATGATTTCATATATGGGAAATTTTCAGAATAATGAAACAAGATAGGGTATTCCGTAAGAAATGAAGGTCATTATTATAGTTGCAAGAACAAGACCGCCCAATATTGAAATACAGGCATCTTTAAGCTTGAAATGGAATAAAGCGGCAACAAGTGAACCTGTCCATGCGCCTGTACCGGGGAGAGGAATTCCAACAAAAAGAAGAAGCCCCCAGTTTTTGTGTTTCATAATTTTTTCTGCACCTTTTTCAGCTTTTTCTTCAAGCTTATTTATCATTTTCACAAAACGGGTGTTTTTCAGAACGTCAAATATTTTTTCTATAAAGAGAAGTATAAACGGTATGGGCAGAATATTTCCAACAACACAAATAGGAATTGCACGCCACATATCAATATGCAGAATACTGGCTGCTATAAGACCGCCCCTTAATTCGAGAATAGGACAAAGTGATATGATAAATACAACAAGTTCTGACGGTATACCGCCAAGAGCGTTTACCATGTTCTGAATAATACCTTCCAAAATTAGTTCCTCCGATTCTTTGGTGTCTGAATTATTATAGACAAAAAATTGTCATTTTTCAATACTTTATGTGGAAATCTGTAAGTTGTTATAAAATAACACCGGAAACGATAATGATTTGTATCGAAGATGATACTATTTGTATTTTTCCAATGCAGAGACAGCGAGACGATCACAGCGTTCGTTTTCTGTATGACCATTATGTCCACGCACCCATATGATAGTTACCTTGTGTATTTTTAAAAGGTCGAGGAGTTCTGCCCATAATTCAAAATTTTTTGCCTTTGATTTGTCAGATTTTATCCAGTTGTTTTTTCTCCATTTTTGAGCCCAGCCTTTGTTGATACCGTTGCAAACATATTGAGAATCGCTTGTAAGAACAACTTCGCAAGGTTCTTTTAAAGCTTTGAGTCCCTGAATTACAGCCATAAGTTCCATTCGGTTATTGGTAGTAAGTGTTTCAGCGCCTGAAAGTTCTTTTTCGATACCATTATATCTGAGAATAGTTCCCCAACCGCCGGGACCGGGATTTCCGCTGCAAGCACCATCGGTGAAGATTTCTACTTTTTTCATGATAATAATTTCCTTTCGTTTTGTTATGTTTTCAGAAAAACATACCAATTATTAAGGCAGTACCTGCTGCCGCTAAAGCTACAACTATAAGAGGTTTATTGTAATAGGCAAGGGCAAGGGCGACTATTGTACCGACCGCTGCTGTAACAAAATTTCCGGTACTGTAAAAGATAGCTGGTATTGTCATTGCGCTTAATACAGCATAGGGTACATAGTACAACATACTTTTTATAAATTTGGATTTGATTTTCTTGCGAAAGAATGCGAACGGCAACATTCTTATAAGATAGGTTACGATAGCCATAACGGCAATATATGCGGCTATACTCATTGCTCATCATCCTCCTTCGGAAATATCAGTGCACAAGTTACAGCAGCTATTAATGCGCATATTATCATAACAAAGCCGCCGGGCATATCGGGAAGTAGATATTTTGCAATAAAACTAAGTGCAGCTGCTATTAGTATAACGGCAAGTATACCCTTTTCTTTTTTGGCAGGAGGTATTATTATTGCAAGAAACATTCCGTATAGAACTATTCCGAGAGCAGCAGTTATTTGTGAAGGCAGAATTTCGCCGGCTGCTGCACCGGCAAAAGTGCCTGCTGTCCATCCCAAAGTTGAGACAGCAATAATGCCATACATATATTGTGGTTTAAGAAGACCTTGTTTTGTTGAGCAGACAGCAAAAATTTCGTCAGTAATTCCGTAGGCAGCAAGCAGTCTGCGTGGAAGTGTAAAACTTTTGTCAAGTTTTTGTGAAAGAGAAAGAGCCATAAGTGCATAGCGTATATTTATTATAAACTGCACCAATGCCATTTCGAGGAGGGTTCCCTGAGCAGCAATAATATTGACACCTTGAGCTTGCCCTGCAGAAGTAAGATTTGTAAGCGATATAAGAAAAGCTTCCATAACGGAAAGTCCGGAACTGACAGCAACAATTCCGAAACCAAAAGACACGGAAAGGTATCCCAAAGCTATTGGAATACCATCAGCAGCACCTTGTAAAAAATCTGATTTGATTTTCGTATTCTTATCCATATTTTTCCCCCAACAAAAAACAAGCCGCACAGAGCTTTCCGTCAGTGCGGCAAATTTTATTTATTAATTTTTGGTAAGTGTATATTCAGCCTTGAGATTAACAAGTTTTCCGTTTTCATCTTTTGCGGAGTCTTTTTGAGTTCTTACCATTTTATTTTTATCGGATTGGAGAGTATATATCATATCAATAAATTCGTCAGGGTCGTCCAAATGTTTATTATCTTTGGGTTTTAGCATATGCAGTATGATTTTTGAATCGTCATAATCATATGTGAAAGAGAGAGTTCTGTCACCGTCCACAGTTATATAGCCGGTGCCTGATTTTTCAAAGATATACTGCATACTTTCATACTGCATAGTTTCTTTTGTGCGGTGCAGAAATTCTTTTCCGTCAACATACAATACCTCATCTGTATATTCCCAGACCCCGATCGGATTGAAATCAAAGTCAGAACAGCCAGTCATTGAACATATTGAAATCATCATTATTACAGAAAAAATTGCCGATAGAATTTTTTTCATAATATCCCTCCGGAATAAAGCTTATATTAGTGAGTACCTCTATAATTTTAGTCTTTCTTGTAGAAAAAATCAAGAGAAATTGTGTTTTTTTATAAAAGTTATTGAATAGATATTTTAAAGATGTTATAATGATATAAAATATTTTTATTTATGATGGAAAATATGTCAAAAATTATCAGGCGAAAATTAATAAAAAACTTAACAAAGAACAGGAGACATTATAATGGAAATTTTCAGCTTGTTATATCCGCAGGATAAAGAGCCATCATTCAGTACGCTAAGTGCAGAAGCAATAAACGATCTGTCACTGGAGTTTATCTGTGAACATATTACGGATAACGAATATGAGCATAATGTAATCAAAAAGATGATGACAAAAATAGTAAGTGATGCAGAGGTAATACGTTACCGCTGTGATATTTTCCATGATATTCTGCGTTTTCCTAAACTTCGCAGCAGAATAAGAGAACTTCTCGATCAACTTAACTATCTTAAAGAATTGGAACATTCCGCAAAGGATAATGCAGCGGCGCCTATATGGCAGCTTATAAACCGTTTGCATGAGCTTGATGTTTATGTAAACTGCATTTCCGGAATAAATGAAAGCCTTACTGAAAATGATATAAGTTCAGCAGGATTGATACGTCTTAAAGAGTATGTAAGCTCGGTTTATAACGAAAGCGGATTTGAACACTTGTATGAAGATATCAAAGACATGATGAAGCAGGTGGGACAGATAAGAAGTGTTTCGCTTGGTGTAAATCTTGACGGATATATGCGTCCTGTAGAAGTGGGTATTGTTTCACTTAATGATACTACATTTTCACGTCCCGGTGTACTTAACAAGTTTCTTGCTTTTGCG
>CACXGC010000018.1 GCA_902767155.1 uncultured Ruminococcus sp.
ACTTGCCCTTGCTGTAAAGCACATCATAACAGAGATATAAACGCTGCTGTAAACATACGAAATGAAGGTATGAGAATAGCATTAGCAAAAAACCAAAACAAGAACCGTGGGACACACGGGGATAGCTCGTTGATACTGTATGGGTTACCATACTTGAGCGAGAAGCCCACGCCTCTAAGCGTTAGCGTAGGCGGCGGGAGTATGTCACGTTTGCTTATACTTGTTGTAATTCAGCAAGTCGCCGATATAAGAACTGTGAGGAGCAATCTCGAAGAGGAAGTTCACAACAGCATAGTAGAAAAACAACAAATGCTCATTCATATAGTGCAGACTCTTGCCGGAACAATTGACGCAAAAGATACTTATACAAACGGTCATTCGAGCCGTGTTGCGGATTATTCAAAAGAAATAGCAAGGCGTTTCGGATATGATGAAACACAACTGAATGATATCTATATGATGGGACTTCTTCACGATATCGGAAAAATAGGAATACCCGATGCTGTCATAAACAAGCCGGGCAGGCTTTCCGATGAAGAATTTGAGCTGATAAAAAAACACCCTGTAATGGGTGCGAAGATACTCGAAAATATAAAGGAAAAATCCGAACTCGCAATGGGTGCAAGATGGCATCATGAAAGATACAGCGGCGGCGGATATCCGGATGGAATAGCCGGTGAAGATATTCCCGAGCAGGCAAGAATTATAGCAGTTGCCGACGCTTACGATGCTATGACAAGCTACCGCAGTTACCGTGAACCAATGGCGCAGAATCAGGTTATAAAAGAGATACAAAAAGGCAGCGGAACACAATTTGACCCACGATTCGCCAAAATAATGCTTGATATGATACTGGAAGACGTAAACTACGATTTGCGTGAGAAAAAACACTAAAAAGCAATTCAATGCACATCATTAATCATATGAAAACGGCAGACAGTTTTTTCAGCTGTCTGCCGCATATTTTTTACCTGACACACGAAGTTTTCGACATTATTTGATTTTTCCAAGAAAATCTTTCAGAGTTTTTGCAACTTCATCAGGCTTATGTTTAAAGATAGAATGGTCGCCGGGTATATTAACATAAGTAACATTGCCCAGCTTATCAATATATGTTTTTATATGGTTCTCATAAAATTTTTTCTCCCCATCAACAAGTCTCTGATCGACCATACTTTCCATTGCTTCCAAATCGGATGTATCTTCTCCGGCAATCTTCATAATCTCTTTTTCATACTGCATACTGGCACGAATGTCTTCTATCGTATACGATCTGGTGTCTATGTACAGTTTTGGAATGTCATTCGGAACAAGTTTGTCATAAGTTTTCTTCACATTATCGAAATAGTTGTTTTCCTCGGAACAAACTGCCCAAGACATAGGACATCTGCGCCATATCATAGTTGCATAATCCTTTTGTTCCTGAGTCTTGAGATTAAATGTATATTGTTCCGGCTTGAAAATCAATCTGTCAAGGCCAATCTTCGAGCATACAACCTCCGCATACATAAACAAATCGGCATGACGGCCGCTCATTTCTTCGCCATAACTATAAGCATCGCCGATCTGAGTCGGGTCTAAGTACATGATAGCTTTCACTTCATCCGGATAAGTTGCCTGCCAATATGAAACATAAACACCGCCGTATGAATGAGGCATAAGTATATACGGTGCTTTCAGTCCGGCATTTGTCAAAGCTGTACGATAATCACTGACAACCTGTTCAACAGTCTGTTCTTCGTGTGTATCATCGCTCAGACCATAGCCGGAACGGTCAACAAATGCGAAACGGTATTTATCCTTGAGCTGGTCAGCAACCGGTTCCATTTCAACAACATTTGCCATAGAATTAAGTCCGGCAATGGAAACAATTGTATATTGGGCGTCGGCATTTCCTTTTACACACACATTCAGATTATGTGAACCTACAGAAACCAGATTTACATATCCGGCTTCTTTCAACTCATCCCATGACTTTGCATCGTCTACTTTGTCGATTACAAAAAAGACACCGATTACCAGCACAAGCAGTATTATCAGTATCAGAAACACAATTCCTATCGTTTTAAAAACTTTCCCGACTTTTGATTGACCCTTCATAAAAACCTCCTGCTGACAAATTTTTCTAAATATATTATACCCTATACATGTAATTTGTCAATAAATTTTTATTCCGCTTTCAAATCCACCTTTCCCCGGATTAAGATATATTCCCATAAAAAAATTCTCCTCTCGCCTGTTCTTCCTTTATTCTACCACACCATAAATTATATATCAAGCGAATAAAAAACATTATGGGCAAAATAACCGACTGCACTCACAAACCGTGGGTGCAGTCGTTAATTTTTACTTTACTGTAATGGTAAAGGTTTTAGATTTTACTTTTCCGGTGCTGTCCTTGACGTTAATCATAACATCGTAAGTTGTGGCAGAGCCGGGCTTGAAAGAACCTGTGCTTGCCGTGCCGTATTTTGTGCCTATCTTTGTCCATGTTTTTGAAGAAGATTTCTTGTACATGAGAGCATATGTGTACGGAGCTGTGCCGCCTTCTGCTTTTGCTGTCAGGGTAATTTTAGTTCCCTTTGTTACTTCTGTTGCACTGACGGTAGATTTATTAGTCAAAGCTTTTTGTGCTGCCTTAACTTCCAGCGCAAAGTCTTTCTTGACAGTCTTGCCGCTTTCATCCTTAACGATGATTCTGACATCATAAGTTGTTGCAGATTTCGGTGTGAAAGAACCGACATTTACAGAGGTATACTTCTGACCTATTTTTATCCAGTCGCTTGCAATATGCTTCTTATACATAAGAGCATATGTATAATCGCCTTCACCGCCGATTGCATTGCCTGTCAGGGTAACTTTCGTACCTGCTGTTACTGATGTTGCACTGATAGTGGATTCGTTAGCGAGAGGCTCGTAAGTTACTACGTTAGGCTCATAAATGTAAGTCAAAGTCTTTGGTGTATCGGTATACACTCCTGTTGTTGAAGACGGGGATGTTTTGAGGGTATAGCCTTCGATATTCTTAGCGACTGCCTGATATTTGTCTGTGCCGTTTGAAATACCCTTAAGCAGTGCAGCATCAAGAAGTTCGCCTGTTGTAGATTCATATCTTACATTAACTATGCCGGTTTTGTATACTTTTCCGTTCTGAATCCAGTTGTCGCCGGCTGTTACCGTGTAGCCCGGTGTGCCTACGCCATCAGGTTCCTGAACCTTAGTGGAAGCGCTTGAATCATTGTTATTATTAAAAATAACCTTTGCATTCTGGGCATCTATTTCTGCATAATACCAGTCTTTCTTGGGATTGATTTCCTCGTAATAGAGCTTGAATACAGGGTCATTGTACATATTTGTTCCCGGCCATTTGCCCTGATACTCTGTTGTAGAGGAAGCCGTTTCATTATATGCGTACATTGTGACATATTTCCAGCCGTTTTTGTTGAAATAGTGTATTCTGATCTTATTTTCTGTTTGATTCACAGCTGTATATTTGTATGTGATAGTCTTCTGACCGGATGTTACTGTACCGGATGCATCTGCGGGTATATCGCCAGTAAATTTATCCTAAAGCGGCAAGAAGACTCCGACCTCTATAGGTCGGGGATGAATTGCCGGTCAGCCGGAAGGCTGACTTATTATTTGTTGACATAAAAAATAAAGAATGTTATAATAAATGCAGATAAAATCGGAATAAGCCTGTATTACAATAGA
>CACXGC010000019.1 GCA_902767155.1 uncultured Ruminococcus sp.
CCTTAGCAGCAGGCTTTGTTTCAGCCTTAGTTTCGGCAGCTTTAGCGGCAGGCTTTGTTTCAGCCTTGGTTTCGGCAGCTTTAGCAGCAGGCTTTGTTTCAGCCTTGGTTTCGGCAGCTTTAACAGCAGGCTTTGTTTCAGAAGCCTTTGATGGGAGTGATTTCTTAACTTCTTCTTTTACCGGAACAGTAATTTTTGCTTTTTTGTCAAATGTGTCAAGACCTTCGCATCCGGCAAGAAAAGTCTGTATCTTTGCGTAGATCTTATCGACTCCGCTGTTGGTGTTGCTCTCAATATTCAGCGGCATTATCGGGTCATGTACGCTGAGTCTGAGCAAGAACCATCCATCACCGTTTGCCTTGTTGAACGAAACACGGATTCCCTCGTGATTATCATCGGCAACAGCAAATGTTTTTTCTTTTTCTGCATACTTTGTCAGTGCAGCAATAACCTTTTCGCCGTATTCTCTGAAATTCTTTTCTGTTATCTTGATGCGTATTTCTTTGCTTTCAACAGGTTCTTTCAGGTCGGCAATTATAGAATTGAGTTTTTTGCCCTGATTGCGAAGCTGAGCCATTTTGATAATTATTTTTGTTACGAGGTATGCGCCGTCATCGAGGAAATAATTTTCTCTCATTGCAGCATGACCGGAAGTTTCTATTGCAAGAGGGCAGTTTACCCCTTTGTTATTCTGAGCAACAGCTTCATTGATAACATTCTTGTATCCTCTCTTGAAACGGAGATGTTTTCCGCCGAGATTCTTTTCGATAAATTCTTTCAGACCATCTGATGTGATAGAGTCGGTGACAACCATACCGCCCTTATTGTTTTCAAGAGCAATAGCAGCTGCAAGAGCAACAAGACGATTTCTGTTTATTTCGTTTCCGTCTGAATCAACAGCGCCGCCTCTGTCAACATCAGTGTCGAAAATAACACCAAGGTCAGCACCGGCTTTCTTGACAGCTTCTGTAATAGCAGCCATTGCAGAAGCATTTTCTGGATTAGGAATATGATTCGGGAACATACCGTCCGGCTCAAGGAACTGGCTTCCTCTTATATCTGCGCCGAGAACTTCAAGAACATCTGTTGCGAAGAAACCGCCGACACCGTTTCCGGCATCTACAACAATGCGGAAACCTTTGAGAGGATGGTGGTAATCGTCACTGGAATTAACTTCTTTCTTGATTTTCTCACGGAGAATAAATGCATAGCGGTTCATGAAATCGCTGTCGATTCTCTTGCCGCCTCTTACCTGAGCAGGAAGTGCACCCTTCTGAGCAAATTCAAGAATAGCAACGATATCTTCACTGTTAAGACCGCCTTCACGGGTAAAGAATTTCAGGCCGTTTCTGTAGTAGGGGTGATGGCTTGCAGTGAGTTGAAGAGCACCGTCGCATGACATTTCAACGGTTGTCATAAACATTGCAGGCGTTGATGCGAGGTCGCAGTCTATTACCTGAATACCGGCTTTTACCATTGCCGCAGCAGAAAGGTCAAGCATAAACTTGCCCGAAATTCTTGAATCTCTGCCGATTGCTACTTTAAGCTCGTCAGTTTTTTTGCCTGTTTTTTCAGAGAGCCAGAGAATGAAACCGTTGACTATAGCTGTTACAGTCTCGTCTGTAAGATTTACGTCATAGCCGGCACCGGGGACTGCAACGCCTCTTATATCGGTTCCGCTTTTGAACTGTTTCCAAAAATCATTTAACATAGCTATATCTCCTTTGTAATTAATTTTCGCTTTGGTAAGCGTATTTGTCGTTAGTTTTTACAAACTCATGAGTGCCAAGAGTAAGTTTGCCGTTTTCAATGGAGTAATCCAGATCAGCCCCCATTTTGCTGCCGTTAATTGCGTAGTAGCGTATGGAACATTTTCCGTTTTCAACAGAATATATCCCATAGATTTCGTTTTCGTAATTTCTTTGTTCAAAGCTGCCGTCCTTGTTAAAGACAATGGTGTAGCTGAGATTTTCACTATTCTCTGATTTTGCATACCAGATTCCGCATAATTTTTCGTCAGGCTCAAAAGATTCTGAACTATCCTGTTTGAATACTTCCTGAGATGGTGTCATATTCCATACGTAATAAGTAGCACCATCTTTTTCCACACTGTCGGTAATAGTTTTTTTTGCTTTGACCTGAGCCTCGTCCGATTTGTCATTATCCGGTGCAAAGAAGAAGCCTGAAAGATCTTTCAGAGAAAGTTGTCTGCCTGTAAATATATTTCCCGAAAATGAATATCCGAACTTTGCTACCATATTTGCGCCATTATTTGTGAAATACATATTCACAACATTTTCTCCTTCATCGACATCAAGATAATATCTGCCGATAGCAGCCTGACCGCCGGACTGATAGCGAACGGTATTGTTTTCTGAAAATGAAAAGCGATAATTTACGCTTTCATTTGTATCGGGAACGGTCAGGTCAACGCCCCATGTGCCTTCAAAAGAGGAGTCGAAAAAACATTTCATTACTCCGAAAAACAGTGAAACGGCAACAAATATGCAGGCTGCAATTATCAGAGGTGTGCGAGTATGTTTTGCACAGCGTTTTTTCTTTTCAGGCGGTGACGGTATTTGCGCAGAATTGATACCGGATTCTGAAAAGCCGCTTATATCCTGAGATTGTTGCTGAACAGAAGTATCAGTCTGTGTTTTTTCGTACACATCCGAGCCGATGACCTCTTTTATGTCTTGATTCATTAAAAAAATGCCTCCAATCAGGAATTGTTCGTATAAGAGCAATCCCGGTTACTATTTTACCTTAAATTTCCTTTTATTACAAGACCATACAGAAATATTTTTGATTTTAATTTTGTTGTCGGATAAAAAATTTATAATTCACTGAAAAGCTGCACGAAATTTATTTACGGGAGAGTGTTTTTTTGTTGCGAAATATGTCGGTAGTATGTTATAATACTTGTAGTTTACATGAAAGGAATGAATAGTATGAAATTTGATGCTCAGGATTGTATACTGAACGCAAAATATCAGCTCACGCCGACAATATTTGATTTTCGTCTCAGAAATCCGGAACTGGCAGCTGTTACAAAACCGGGACAGTTTGTTCATGTGCTTGTACCGGGGAAAACTCTGAGAAGACCTATATCTGTGTGTGATGTTGACGGGGATGATATACGTATAGTTTTTGAAATCAGGGGAGAAGGAACTAAAATATTATCAGAATGTAAAGTCGGCGATAAGATAAATATAATTGCTCCGCTTGGAAAAGGGTTTGAAATTCCAAAGGATAAAAAGATAATTTTTATCGGCGGCGGAATAGGTGTCCCGCCTATGCTTTATTGTGCAGCTGCGGCAGGAAATAATGCGATTGTGATAAACGGTTTCCGTGACAAGAGTGCAGTTATACTTACAGAGGATTTCAAAAATACAAGCTGTCGTCTGATAGAAACTACTGATAACGGTTCGTACGGTATTCACGGATTTGTAACCGCACCGCTTGAGGAAGTTATAGACGAGGCGGATATGGTATGTGCTTGCGGTCCGGCACCAATGCTGAGAAACATTGCAAAAATAGCGAAATCTCATAATAAGGAATGTTATGTTTCACTTGAACAGCGTATGGCCTGCGGAGTTGGTGCTTGTCTCGGCTGTGCTGTAGGAATAAAAAGAGAAGATGGAAGTATGACATATAAGCACGTCTGCAAGGACGGACCTGTATTCAATGCAGAGGAGGTTGAGTGGTAATGGCTGATCTTAGCGTAAATATAGCAGGAATACATTTCAATAATCCTGTGATAGCTGCTTCCGGAACTATAGGTTTCGGACATGAATACGGCGAACTTTATCCGCTGTCAGTTTTCGGAGGTATTTCATGCAAGGGAACAACTCTCAAAGAACGCCCCGGAAATCCTCCTCCCAGAATTGCCGAAACCCCTATGGGAATGCTTAATGCAGTGGGATTGCAGAATCCGGGTGTTGAACATTTTGTAAATGTTGAACTTCCGTGGCTGAAAAAGCAAAATACTGTGGTAATTGCAAATGCTGCCGGCAGTACGGAGGAAGATTATTGCAAAATTGTTGAAATATTATCTGATACAGATGTCGATATGATCGAGCTGAATATTTCATGTCCGAATGTAAAACAGGGCGGCGCACAATTCGGTACATCGCCTGAATCGGTTGAAAAAATAACTTCTGCTGTACGAAAATACTGCAAAAAACCGCTGATAATAAAGCTGTCGCCAAATGTTTCGGATATTGCGGCAGTAGCAAAGTCTGCGGAATATGCCGGAGCAGATGCTGTTTCACTCATAAATACACTGACAGGCATGAGAATAGATATCAATACACGCCGACCAATAATAAAAAATGTTACAGGCGGAATGTCCGGACCGGCAGTATTTCCTGTAGCTGTCCGTATGGTGTATCAGGTCAAAAAAGCGGTAAAGATACCGGTTATCGGTCTTGGCGGAATAACAACATGGCAGAATGCTGTGGAAATGATGATAGCAGGCGCAGATGCATTACAGATCGGTACAGTGCTTTTCACAGACCCTTATGCACCTGTTAGAATAACAGAAGGACTTCACGGTTATCTTGATACTCACGGAATGGAATCTGTGACAGAACTTACAGCAACTGTTGAGGTTTAAGGAAAAGGAAGATAATTTATGGTAAAACTTATCCTTGTACGTCATTGTCAGGCGCAGGGAAATCTTGAAAGATATTTTCAGGGAAAAATAGACAGCGATATAACTCAAAAGGGAAGAGAACAGATAGGTATTACTGCTGAGGTACTGAGTGCCGAACCTATTGATGTGTTCTACACGAGCGCAAAACAACGTGCGAGAAAAAGTACAGACGGAATCAATTTCTATCATGATATGCCTGTAGTGACGGATGAAAGGCTGACGGAAATTGATGCCGGAAAGTGGGAAGGCCGTTATTTGACAGATATTGAAAAGGAATTTCCGAAAGAGTATGATGACTGGAAAAATAATCCGGCTGTTTTTCATGCACCCGGCGGAGAATCAATGTCTCAGGTTTATTACAGGGTGAGTGCGGCACTTAAAGATATAATTGCCGCAAATCAGGGAAAGACAGTATGTATTGTTTCACATGGATGTGCTATAAAATGTATGATGTGTTTTCTTCATGGCTGGCCGGTTGACCGTATAGCAGAAATTGCGCTTGGTTCCAATATGGCAATAAATGTTGTGAAAGTACACGATAATCTTACTTTTGAGATTGTCATGGAAAACTATACGGATCACCTTTCCGGCAGGTGACATCAGACGGAGGAAATTTATGATAATTTTATCAGTGGATTACGGTAAAGTCCGCACAGGAATTGCTGTCAGTGACAAGGATGAGATCATTGCTTCACCAGTGTGTGTGATTACCGAATATACTATGCAGCCATTGGCGGAGAAAATAACGGCGATTGCAAAAGAACGTCATGCTGAACAGATAGTTCTCGGTCTGCCGAGGAATATGGATGGAAGCGAGGGAGAAAGCGCACAAAATGTACGTAAATTTGCTGAAATTCTTCATGGATGCAGCGGTCTTGAGATAGTATTGAGAGATGAACGCTGTACTACGGTGACTGCTCACAATTATCTTAACAATACAAATACAAGAGGAAAGAAACGTAAGGCTGTCGTTGATAGTGTTGCGGCAGTGATAATACTGGAAGACTATCTTAATTTCAGGAGGAATAAAAAATGACAGTTCTTCCGGCTCAAAAACTGAGCGTAGAAGAAATGGTTGCATCCTTAGCGGCAGGATTGATGCTTTTTCTGTTGCCTAATGATGCGCTGAATCAGTTTGAATCTGATGGGGTGTGTTATAGTTTCATATTCATAGTCACCTTTATTATCGTTCTTATGTTATACACAATCATAAAGCGTTATGAGGCGGTTGGCACAGCACTTATGACAATGTCGTGTTCCTGGATGATATCTGTAATTTTTCGTATATGCAGCGGTATAATTACAAAGGGAAATGAATACTGGCCCAAACTTAGCGAATACAACATAGTAAGTATGTTTCTGTTATGGGTGATACCATTCAGTTTTGTGCTCATTATGAGGCTTCTCAGTATCGGCGGTGACAGTAACAAAAAGCGTTTGAGTTTTGTCAGATTTATGGCACTGAGTATGTATTCGTTGCTGGTAATATACGGAATAGTGCTTGTATTCAAGCTGATAATACCGGCAAAACCTCAGCTTAACAGCAACAGGGAAATGGAACTAATGATATTCGGAAGAATAAGTTCCTGTCTTTCTCCCGAAAGAGAAAACGGTATACAGTATATCGTGTGGCATTGTATAATTTTTGCGCCGATGGCGTTTTATCTTTCAGTTCTGATACCACGTTTCAGGGTCTGGCACGCCGTAATACTTGGTCTTGCCATAGGTATCGGAGTTGAGGCTATGCAATATCTTCTCAATACAAGTACTGCCTGTACAGATGATATACTGATGTATGTTATAGGTGCAATTCTTGGAATATTGATTAAAAATGCGATAGAAATTTTACGGCGTATACTGACTGACGGCAGAGATATGTGTATGCTCAGTTTTGAATATATACCTGTTCCCAAAAAGGAAAAAGGAGAGCCAAGAATCGTAGAAGAATGATATCTTATCAAAGTTATCAGAACAGGGGTGATAGAGTATGAAGTATGGTATCGTTGTACGAATTATTTTGTCTGTTGTGTTTGTCTATACCGGTATAGTATTTATTGCACAAGGCTTTTCATTTCTCCATAAAAGAAGCTTTTACGAAGAGAAAAATGCTATCATCAGTCAGATAAAAGTATCTTACAACGGTTCAGACCCCGAAGATACTTATTATGAGGTAATAGTAAACTATGTTGTTGACGGCAAACAGTATACTTCAAAACTTGGAGAGTATAATTCCGGTATGCACGAGGGCGATGAAATAAGTATACTATATGACCCGAATGACCCGAAAAAGATAATTTCATCAAGCGTTGTTTCGCTTTTCCTTTTATTTATAGGAGGTTTTGTTTTCATTGTTGTCGGGTTGGCTATATCACTGCTGAGAATGATACTGTTTTTTTTCAGTACACGCAGACAGAGTAAATAAAAACAAAAAACTGTAAAATTGTGGTAAAAGTCGGTGAATTATGGTTATTCGCCGACTAATTTTCAAATATGGCATTTGTTTATAATGACACAAAATGTAATATAAGGGAGAAAATAAATGTGGCTTATAAATAAAAAACGATTTCCTCTTTTTTGTTTATCATAAGTTGTAGACAAAAATCGAAAAATCTGCTATTATAGTAAATTGAAAAAAATGACACATTGGGAGAGTTCAGACAGAAAAGGATGTGTGTTTGTGAAATACACCGTTAAAGAAGTTTTGCAGTTTGTGGAAGCAAATAGCATACGTTTCGTCCGGCTGGCGTTTTTTGACGTTTTTGGTCGGGAAAAAAATGTTACTGTTATGTCAAGCGAATTGAAAACGGTATTTGAAAAGGGAATGCCTGTTTCTGCCGGAATGGTTGAGGGACTGGAACATTATGGGACATTGTTGCTTTTCCCTGAACCGAATACTCTCAAGGTCGTGACATGGCATACACATCAGGGCGCAGAAGTCCGGTTGCTTTGCAGTTTGTGTCACGAAGATGGCACAGCAGTAAAAGAGGATGTAAGGCAGGTTTTGAAAGCTGCGGTCAATAAGATAAAATCGGATGGGTTGAATTGTTTTGCAGGCATTTCAAGCGAGTTTTACCTTTTTAATGCCGATGAAAACGGTAATAAAACTGAGGTGCTGTATGACAGAGCCGGATTTATGGATACTATACCGCATGACAAGAGCTATGCTGTCCGCAATCAGGCTTGTATGACGCTTGAGGATATGGAGATAACTCCTGTCTCATCGTGCCATAAAGCAGCGCCCGGACAGAATGAAATAATGTTAAAACACGTTGATATAATGACAGCGGCGGACCAGTATCCATCATTGAAACTGGCTGTGGGTATAACAGCAGCATTGAATGGTTTGTATGCGGAATTTTCGCCGGAATCATCAGATATGCACAGCGAATTGAAAATAAGTCTGATAATTGCGCAGGCAAGACAGAATCTTTTGACAGATAAGGGCAGAGGAATGAGTGCCAAAGCACAAGGATTTATTTCCGGGATTCTTCGCCGTGCATCGGAAATGACTCTTTTTGCCCGTCCGAAAGAAGAGTCGTATGAAAGAACCGTTTCCTGTCAGGGAGATTATAAGATAGGCTGGTCATATAACAAGCCCGACACTTTACTGCAAACACAGATTTGTTCATCGGAAAGGGCAAGGCTTGAGATACGTGGGATTGATCCATCGTGCGATTTGTACATGGTTATGTCGCTGATTATGTATGCCGGCATGGAAGGCATAAGAGACGGCTTGAATCTGAAAGAATTTTCATCAGACATGACTTTGCCGAAATCACGTTCAGAAGCTGTATCCGTTACAGAAAAAAGCAGTTTTGTCCGTGAGGTCGTTCCGCAGGAAATTTTAAGGAGTTACCTTTTGTAGTATGTTTTTTTGTTAAAATATATATGTGTTTTCTCTTGATAAACGGAGAAAATTTTGTATAATTATAGAGAAGGGTGTATTTGTTTTTGGACAAAGTATTGATAGTTTCATCTAAATCAGAGATAAATGCAATGTTTGAACATTTGTTCAAATCGGAAAAGTATGCCCTTACAGAATTTGCGGCGAGTGGTTACGAGGCGAGAAGAAGATGTATAGAGCGTGACTATGATATTGTTATCATAAATTCAACTCTGCCGGACGAATACGGCGATTCTTTGGTTTTGGATGTTTTGCAAAAAACGGGTGCGGGAGTGATATTTGTTGTTGATGCCGCACACGAAAGGATCGCAGATATTAATACGACAGCTTACGGAGCTTTTGTTTTGCCAAGACCATTCAACAGACAGCTTTTTTTTAAAACACTGAGGTTTGTGGAAGCGTCACGATGCCGTATGAACGGTATAAGACGAGAAAATATCAAACTTCAAAAGGAAATCGAAGAAATACGAACTATCAACAGGGCAAAGTGTATTCTTATGGAATATCTTTCTATGACAGAACCACAGGCTCATAAATATCTTGAAAAGCAGGCGATGGATCTTCGTATAACAAAACTTGAGGTTGCAAACAATCTTTTGAGTACTTATGATAGCTGAACTATATATTAGTTGATATAAAAATATTTGCATTTGTTCTGTACTGCCGTGTTCATCTGTTTTACATACACGCATTACGAATTATGCATTATTAAAGAGGGGAGACCAGAAATATGGGAAAAAAGGTTTATCTTTTGTTGGAAAACGGAGATGTCTATGAGGGAGAATCCTTCGGGGCAGAAAAAGAAGCAGTCGGGGAACTGGTTTTTACAACAGCAATGACAGGCTATCTTGAAACATTGACTGATCCGAGCTACTATGGACAAATTGTCTGCCAGACTTTTCCGCTTATAGGAAATTACGGTGTTATACCGGCTGATTTTGAAAGTAAGAAACCGGCTCTGACAGCTTATATTGTAAGAGAACTGTGTCAGCAGCCGTCAAACTTCAGATGTGACGGTGTGCTTGACACTTTTTTAAAGGACAGCGGAATTCCGGGAATCAGCGGAATTGATACACGTTGTCTGACAAAAACTGTACGTGAATACGGCGTTATGAATGCGAAGGTTATGTATACTCAGCCGACTCAGGAAGATATTGAGGCTATCAAGCCTTACCGTGTAACCGATGCCGTAAAGTCTGTTACAATTGAAGAGGCTGAAACTTTTGAGGCGGACAATGCAAAGTATCATGTTGTTCTGATGGATTTCGGTGCAAAAAATAATATCAGACGTGAACTCGTCAAGCGTGGCTGTAAAGTTACGGTTGTTCCGGGCAATACTTCCGCAGATGATATAATAGCAATGAATCCGGATGGAATAATGCTGTCAAACGGTCCGGGTGATCCACAGGAAAATACCGGCATTATAGCGGAAATAAAAAAGCTTTGTCAGCGTAAGATACCGACATTCGGAATATGTCTTGGTCATCAGCTTATGGCACTTTCTCAGGGCGCAAAGACAGAGAAACTTAAATATGGTCACAGAGGTGCAAATCAGCCGGCTACAGATGTTAAAACCGGACGTGTTTATATAACAAGCCAGAATCATGGCTATGCGGTAGTAGCGTCAACTTTGCCGGAAAATGCATATGAAAGTTTCATAAATGCCAATGACGGTACTTGTGAAGGTGTTACATATACCAATATGCCGTGTTTCACAGTTCAGTTCCACCCCGAGGCTTGCGGCGGTCCGCTTGATACCTCGTTCTTATTTGACAGATTTATTAATATGATACAGGAGGACAAGGACAATGCCTAAGGATAAAAGCATAAAAAGAGTATTGGTGATCGGTTCAGGTCCTATAGTTATCGGTCAGGCAGCAGAGTTTGACTATGCAGGTACACAGGCCTGTCGTGCACTGAAAGAGGAAGGTCTTGAAGTAATTCTCGTAAATTCAAATCCGGCTACTATCATGACTGATAAAGCTATGGCAGATAAGGTTTATATCGAACCGCTTACACTTGAAACCGTAAAGCGTATTATCATAAAAGAACAGCCTGACAGCCTTCTTTCAACACTTGGAGGTCAGACAGGTCTTACACTTTCAATGCAGCTTGCAAAAGAAGGTTTTCTGAAAAAACATAATGTTCGTTTGCTTGGAGCAAATCCGGAAACAATCGACAAGGCAGAAGACAGACAAATGTTCAAGGATACTATGGAAAGTATAGGTCAGCCGGTCATTCCGTCAATTGTTGTAAATGATGTTGAATCTGCCGTTGATTTTGCAAATGAAATCGGTTATCCGGTAATTATCCGTCCGGCATTTACACTTGGCGGCACAGGCGGCGGAATAGTAAATAATGAGGATGAACTCAGAGAGATTACTTCCAATGGTCTCGAACTTTCTCCGATCACACAGGTGCTTGTTGAAAAATGTATTGCAGGCTGGAAAGAAATTGAATTTGAAGTGATGCGTGATAAGATGGGAAATGTTATCACGGTCTGCTCTATGGAAAACTTTGATCCGGTAGGTGTACATACAGGAGATAGTATCGTTATTGCTCCTACAGTTACCCTTGCCGACAAAGAATATCAAATGCTCAGAAGTGCGGCACTTAACATTATCTCGGCACTTGGCGTAGAAGGCGGATGCAACTGTCAGTTTGCTCTTGAACCTGAAAGCTTTAATTATGCCGTAATCGAAGTAAATCCCCGTGTTTCACGTTCTTCGGCACTTGCGTCAAAAGCTACAGGTTATCCTATAGCAAAGGTTGCTGCAAAGCTTGCAATCGGTTACAATCTCAACGAGATAAAGAACGCTGTAACGGGTACAACATATGCTTGCTTTGAGCCGGCACTCGACTATGTTGTTGTAAAATTTCCGAAATGGCCTTTCGATAAATTCGTATATGCAAAACGTACTCTCGGTACTCAGATGAAGGCAACAGGCGAAGTAATGTCAATTGCTCCGACTTTTGAACAGGCAATCATGAAAGCTGTTCGTGGCGCAGAAATTTCCCACGATACTATGTCTTCTCCTAAGTTTATGGAAATGTCTACAGAAGATATCAGGGCAAAACTCAGTGTTTGCGATGACGAGCGTTCATTTTGTGTTTATGAGGCTCTCAGAAGAGGTATTACAGTAGAAGAGATACACGCTGTTACGCTGATAGACGAGTGGTTTCTTGAAAAACTTGTCAACCTTGTCAAATGTGAAGATGAGCTGAAAAAAGGTCAGCTTACCGAAGAATTGTACCGTAAAGCTAAATTGCTTGGTTTCCTTGACAGAACCATTGAAAAACTGACAGGCAAAAAAATCGAAAATCCGATGGTGCCGGTGTATAAGATGGTTGATACCTGTGCGGCAGAATTTAAAGCCGAAACACCGTACTTCTACTCTACATACGATAAAGATAATGAGGCCGATGCATTCATTAAGGAAAAGGATTCAGACAGAAAGACTATTATAGTATTCGGTTCAGGTCCGATTCGTATCGGTCAGGGCATTGAGTTCGACTATGCATCAGTACATTGTGTATGGGCGCTCAAAAAGGCAGGTTTCGATGTTGTTATCGTGAACAATAACCCTGAAACGGTTTCTACCGACTTTGATACAGCCGACAGACTTTATTTTGAGCCTCTCACAAATGAAGATGTCATGGGTATTATAAAGACAGAAAAACCGTATGGCGTTGTAGTTGCTTTTGGCGGTCAGACTGCTATCAAGCTTACAAAGTACCTCAGCGAAAACGGAGTAAACATTCTCGGAACATCTGCCGACAGCATAGATATGGCAGAGGACAGAGAACGTTTTGATGAACTTCTTGAACTCCATCATGTAAAGCGTCCGGAAGGTTTCACAGTAATGACGACAGAAGAAGCACTTCAGGTTGCTGAAAAAATAGGTTATCCTGTGCTTATGCGTCCTTCCTATGTGCTTGGCGGTCAGAATATGATAATAGCTTTCAACGAAGCTGATATCAAGGAATATATGGCAATCATACTTGCACAGAATATCGAAAACCCGATTCTTATCGACAAATATCTTTCCGGTACTGAACTTGAAGTCGATGCTATTTGTGACGGCGAAGAAATTCTCATCCCCGGTATAATGCAGCACGTTGAACGTGCCGGAATACATTCCGGTGACTCTATCGCAGTTTATCCGGCATGGAATATCAGCGATGAGATGACGCAAAATATTATAACAACTTCAAAGAACCTTGCTGTATCTCTCAAAACAAAGGGACTTGTAAATATTCAGTACCTCATTTATGAAAACAAGCTTTATGTTATAGAAGTAAACCCGCGTTCATCACGTACTATCCCGTATATAAGCAAGGTTACAGGTGTACCGATGGTAGACCTTGCAACACGTGCAATGCTTGGCGAAAAGCTTGCAGATATGGGTTACGGTACAGGACTTTATAAGCGCTCACCGTATGTAGCTGTCAAGGTTCCTGTATTCTCGTTTGAAAAACTGATAAATGTTGATAACCAGCTCGGTCCGGAAATGAAATCTACCGGTGAGGTTCTTGGTATTGCAAATACACTTGAGGAAGCACTTTACAAAGGTCTTATTGCAGCAGGCTACAAGATGAAAAAACAGGGCGGCGTGTTCATTACTGTCCGTAATCCTGACAAGAATGAAATCGGTGCAGTAGCGAAGAAATACAACGAACTCGGATTTACGCTTTATGCTACCAAGGGTACTGCAAGAACTATACGTGATTATGGTCTTGATGTCATCGAAGTGGATAAGATACATGAGAACGACAAAGAAAACACTCTGACGCTGATTGAAAGCGGAAAGATCAACTATGTTATTTCTACTTCTTCAAAGGGACGTATTCCGACACGTGACAGCGTTAAGATCAGAAGAAAGACTGTAGAAAGAAATATTCCGTGTCTTACTTCAATTGACACAGCAAATGCTCTTGCAGATTCGCTCAAGAGCCGTTACAGCGAGTACAGCACAGAACTTGTTGATATCAATGATATGAGAACAGAGAAGATACGCCTGAGATTCACAAAAATGCAGGGTACAGGCAACGACTACATTTATTTCAACTGTTTCGACCAGAATATCAATAATCCGGAAGGACTTGCAGTTCGTTTCAGCGACAGACATTATGGTATAGGCGGTGACGGCGTTATCCTTATATGCCCGTCAGATGTTGCTGATGCCAAAATGAAGATGTATAATGCGGATGGTTCAGAGGGTAAAATGTGCGGCAATGGTATACGCTGTATTGCAAAATATCTTTGTGACCATAACATGGTGAACAGCAATACTATCACAATCGAAACTCTCAGCGGAATAAAAGTGCTGAAAGTATACCGTCATGACGGCGAAAACGATGTATTCAAAGTAGATATGGGCAAGGCTGAACTCAGATCAGACCTTATTCCGGTCGCACTTAATAAGCCGAGAGTAATAAATGAGCCTGTAAATATCGGCGGCGAGGATTATAATATCACCTGTGTATCAATGGGTAATCCTCATGCTGTAGTTTTCTGCAATAATGTAGAAAAAATCGACCTTGAGAGGATAGGTCCGATGTTTGAAAACAGCGAACTGTTTCCTGAGAGAGTTAACGCCGAATTTGTCAAGGTTATAGACGAACGTACAATAGAAATGCGTGTATGGGAAAGAGGAACAGGTGAGACATGGGCTTGCGGTACAGGTGCGTGTGCAGTAGCTGTTGCGGCTGTTGAAAATGGACTTTGCAAAAAGGGCGAGCCGATCACCGTAAAACTGAAAGGCGGTAATCTGGAGATCGAATATACAGACGATACTGTATACCTTACAGGTCTCGCAGAAACAGTATTTGAAGGAGAAATTGAGTTATGACAACAAAGTATATATTCGTCACAGGCGGTGTCGTTTCCGGTTTAGGAAAGGGCATTACCGCCGCATCTCTCGGCAGACTGCTCAAAGCAAGAGGTCTGAAAGTAGCGGCACAAAAGCTTGACCCTTATATCAATGTTGACCCGGGAACTATGAGTCCCTATCAGCACGGCGAGGTCTATGTAACTGAGGACGGCGCAGAGACCGACCTTGACCTCGGTCATTATGAGCGTTTCATAGATGAAAATCTTAATAAGTTTTCAA
>CACXGC010000020.1 GCA_902767155.1 uncultured Ruminococcus sp.
AGCTGGTTCAAAGTCTGTTCTCTTTCGTCATGACCGCCGCCAAGAGCCGCACCTCTTTGTCTGCCGACTGCATCAATTTCGTCTATGAAAATAATACACGGCGAATTTTTATGTGCCTGTTCAAAAAGATCTCTAACTCTTGATGCACCTACGCCAACAAACATTTCTACAAAGTCAGAACCTGATATAGAAAAGAAATGTACACCTGCCTCACCGGCAACTGCTCTTGCAAGAAGTGTTTTACCTGTACCAGGGGGGCCGACAAGCAATACACCTTTTGGTATTCTTGCGCCAAGTTCATTATACTTTTTAGGGTCTTTCAGAAATTCGACTATCTCACGAAGTTCTTCCTTTTCCTCATCTGCTCCGGCAACATCTGCAAATGTTGTTTTTCGTTTCTCATCATTCAGGCTTTTGAATTTTGCCTTTCCGAAAGTAAACGATTTTCCGGCATCGCCAAGTCCCGCAGACAGTTTTCGCATAGCATATATCCATATTACGCCGAACAGCACGATCATTATTATTGTCGGGAAAACATTTATCCAGAATGAATTGTCAACCGCCTGTTTCCATGTGAAAGTCATAGGATTTGAAGGATTTTTCTCATTATACGCCTGTACATACGGCTCTACCGCATCGAGGAAAAGTCCTATACTTGCAACCTCGGTTTCTATCTTCTGCCCGTCAGTTTTTACGATTTCCAAAGAACCTGTACCGAAATCGAGTGTATATTCCTTAACATAATTATCTTTGAAAAGATAAATAATTTCGGATGTAGCTCTTTCATCCTGCGGTTTTACAGAGAAAAGAACTAATGACACGACAATTATAAGCACAATCGGAATGCCTAAGTAAATCAAAAGATTTCTGATAGTTTTTTTGTTATCCAACTTGCCCGCCACTCCTTCACTTTGATTATTGATAAATTTCGGGTTTCAAAACGCCTACATAAGGCAGATTTCTGTATTGTTCATCATAGTCCAGACCATATCCCACAATAAAGAGGTCATCTATCGTTTCACCGGAATAATCTGCTGTAATAGGCTTTTTTCTTCTGTCAGGCTTGTCGAATAATGCGCAAAGCTTTACAGAAAGTGCTGAAAATCCCGAAAGATATTCCTTTATGTAAGAAAGTGTGTTGCCTGTATCAAGAATATCTTCAACAATAAGCACGTGCTTTCCGCTTATATCAGCAGTAATATCCTTTGTAATCTTCACATTACCGGAAGACTGAGTACTTTTGCCATAGCTTGATGCCGCTATGAAATCAAGTCTGCAATCAACCGTCAGCTTTCTTGCGAGATCGGCAAAAAACATAACGCTTCCTTTAAGTACGCAAACAAGTACAAGATGCTGACCCTCGTAATCCTTGTTTATACGTTCAGCCACACGGCTTACAATTTCCTCTATTTCCTTTTCAGTATACAAAATTTTTTCAAGATCTTTATGCATTTAATTCATCCCCTTCCTTATTTTCGGGCAAGATAAGTAAAACTTTTTTTGTTCCGGCTTTTATTCCGTAAGACTCAGCCGCACCAATGCCTTCTATCCAGACAACTTGAGAATCATGTGCAAGTATCACAATATCATTTCGCTGTTCCATTGGTATTTTCATCTCGATAAAAAGCTTTTTCAGTGTTTTTGTAACTTTTCTTCCTCGCAGTCTGAAATTATCGCCGCTCTGTCTTGTCCTGAAAAATACTGACAATGGTATTGTATCATAATCCAGCGCATTATGAAACAAAAAATTATTATTTTTTTTACCGTTGTTGAATTCATCTATATTCAAAACCGAAACACGGATTTTTTTATCGTTTATCACAACAATTTCCTGTCCGTCAAACTTCACAGGAGACGACTGCTTTTTTTCCGACTGTTTTATTATTCTCAGAAAACCTTGTTTTGAAACTGCAAATATTTTACTTTTCAGCTCAACTGCTCCGCCTTCGGTACATATTTTCCGTATAAGTTCTGTCTGAACCGCATCAGGAACGATATCGAATTTTTGCGCAAGTATCGCCGCAATTTCCGCAAATACTGCTTCGTCACAGTTTTTCAGTATTTCTGTACGGTATCCTTTTTCATCAGCGGCACTTTTCAGTATGCTTTCGGCTGTTTTTTTAAGATGATCGGCATTACTGCGCATACGGTCACTCATTTTCAGTATAGTCTGCTCGAATGAAGGATTTATAGCACTAAGAACAGGAATAACATCATGCCTGATTTTATTTCTTGTGTACTCATTCGTGAGATTTGTCGCATCTGTTACAAACGAAATACCGTTTGATTCACAATAAGCTTCAATTTCAGAACGTGTTACCTCAATAAGCGGACGTATAATATTTCCTCTTACCGGCGGTATTCCGCACAATCCATTTACTCCGCATCCTCTTGTCATATTGAAAATAACAGTTTCCGCATTATCTGATGCAGTATGTGCTGTTGCTATCTTTGCACCGTATTCTGCCGCAGTTTTTTCAAAAAAACGGTAACGTATATCACGTCCGCATTGTTCCGTACTTGTTTTACTTTCACTTGATGCCTTTGCCACATCTGTTTTGAGCAGACGGAATTCAACGCCGTTTTTTCGACAGAGTTCTCTCACAAATTCCTCATCACTGTCAGCATCTTTTCCCCGCAGCATATGATTAACATGACAACATATCAGGTGCAGATCCATTTTTTCACGCAGTGACAACAAAAAGTGAAAAAGCGCACACGAGTCCGCTCCCCCTGATACACCTATTACAACAGTATCTCCTGCGGAAAGCATATTATATTTTTCGACAGTCTTGATTGATTTATTCTCCACGGCTCAACTCCTGAGATGTAAATCTCATAAATTCACCCTGCCAATGAAGCGGTATCGAACGTGTTTCACCGTGACGGTTTTTTGCAACGATACACTGTCCGCTGTTCATATCAACATTTTCAGGGTTATTCCCTTTTGTACTCTGATAATATCCCTCACGATAAAGGAAAAGAACGATATCAGCATCCTGCTCAATAGAACCGGAATCTCTGAGGTCAGAAAGCTGTGGTTCATGTTCGGCTCTCTGTTCACTTGCACGTGAAAGCTGTGACAGAGTTATTATCGGAACATTGAGTTCTTTTGCCATTATCTTCAAATTTCTTGTTATATGAGAAATTTCCTGTACACGGTTGTCAATTCTTCTTGATGCCTGCATAAGCTGCAAATAGTCAATTATAACCAGGTCTACTCCTTTAAGACGGCGTATTTTCGCCTTAATCTCCGGAATGGTTATATTTGATGCATCATCAAGATACAATTCTGTTCGTCCGAGGATATCTGCGGCTTCTATCAGTCTTGACCATTCGTCACTGTTAAGCTTTCCCGTTCTCAGCTTTGTGCCGGATATCAGACCCTCTGTGGAAAGCAGACGGGAGGCAAGCTGATCTTTCGGCATTTCAAGCGAAAAAAATGCTATCCTCTTCTTGGTTTTAACTGCCACATGGCGGGCAATATTCAGTGCAAAGCTGGTTTTTCCCATACCGGGACGTGCCGCAAGAAGAATCAGGTCGGATCTGTTCAATCCGGTTATCGTATTATCAAGTGCTGAAATACCTGTCGACAAAGCTCTGTACTGTTCTGCTTCGGGAGAATTCAGCATATCAAGACGCTTAATTGTTTCATTTAGTATAACGTCTTTCAGTCTTTCCAACCCTTTTGTATTTTTTTCATCACTGATACTGTATATACGCTGTTCCGCAGAGTCTATAACATGACGCACATCGTCATTTGGTGAAGAGGCTTCCTCTATTATCTCCCTTGCCGCTATGATAAGAGATCTTAACAGATATTTATCCCTTACTATGCGGCAATAGTCTGTAACTCTTGAAATTGCCGGAACTATGTCAGCAATCTGCACAAGATATGTTTTAATAGTTCCTTCATCTAATTCCGGATTACTTTTCAGCTGCTCCAGCAACGTAATAAAATCCACAGGTTTGTTGACCGTAAAAAGATCTATCATCGCCTGATACATTATCCTGTGATTTGAAATATAGAAATAGTCAGCGGACGGCAATATTTCCATTGCCTTGAGAAGTGTGTCCGAATCAAGAAGTATACAGCCAAGAACAGCTTGTTCAGATTCGGCACTATATGGCAGATTCATTCCGTCTACTGAAACTACAGGTACTTTTTCACTCATACTTCCACCCCATCTTTAATAATGACAAAAGATTTGAGATTTTATAAAAATCCCAAATCTGTCATCATCATTTTGCTTCATCTTCTGTGACCATTATCTTTACTTTTGCACTGATACCTGTATAAAGTTTTATCTCACAATTATAGGTGCCGAAGGATTTTATGTCGCTTTCAAGAACAATTTTCCTTTTATCAACATCTATATTGAACTTGTTTTTAAGTTCTACTGCAATTTCCTTGCTTGTAACAGAGCCGAAAAGCTTTCCGCCCTTGCCTGCCTTGCCTATCATTGTAATTACCTGACCATTAAGACGTGTTGCTTGTTCCTGAGCCTGTTTCTTTTCGGTTTCGATCTTGTACTGTTTTGCCTGTTCAGCATTTTTCATTTCGTTGATAGCCTTTGCATCTGCCTCAATTGCCAGCTTATGCGGCAAAAGGTAATTTCTTCCATAACCGTCAGAAACGTTGACCAGTTCGCCTTTTTTTCCGGAACTTTTTACATCCTGCAATAAAATAACTTTCATCGTAATCTCCCTTTCTCTTTTCAATTATTCTGACACCAATGTTTTTCCGGCGTCAGCCTGTTTATTTATCTCAAGATCGTTTATTATCGAGAGAAGTTTTTCTCTTGCTTCTGCCATGCTGATATTTTCCATCTGACAGGCAGCCATTGTCTGATGTCCGCCGCCGCCGAGTGCCTCCATAATTACCTGTACATTCAGATCACCAAGCGACCTTGCGGATATATTCACTGTCTTATTCGTTTTATACATTACAAAAGATGCCTTTACGTTTTCGATACCGAGAAGTTCGTCGGCAGCCTGAGCAGAAGCGATACGAATATCCGGTGTACTGCTGTCGGCACAGGCAATAGCACAGTAATTGAATATTTCAGCTTCACTTACAAGCTTATACTTGACCTTATAGGTATCAATAGAATTAGAAAATAGTCTCTTAACTTCTACCGTATCTGCACCCTTGCTTCTCAAAAATGCCGCCGCTTCAAAAGTTCTTACGCCTGTTCTGAGAACAAAATTCTTAGTATCAAGCATAATTCCCGAAAGCAAGGCTTCACTTTCAAGCCTGCTAAGTGAAAAGTCGCCGAGATATTGTATAAGTTCGGCAGTCATTTCACACGCCGATGACGCATAAGGTTCATGATAAAACACTACTGCATCGTCAATATGATTTACCATCATTCTATGGTGGTCTATAACAACAACCTTTTTACAATGCTCATAAACCGCTTTTGATTCGACAAAATTCGGTGAATGTGTATCTACTATTATCAAAAGCGTATGGTCGTCAATAATATCAAGAGCTTCGTCTTCGGTTTTGAGAATACTTTCAAATCCGGCTTTTTCAAAACTTGTTACAAGTGTTTTGGCGAGAGTCTGCTGACGGTCAATGACTATATATGCATTACGGTGAAGACCTTTTACCATTGCACTCCACATACCAATACAAGCTCCAACACTGTCAAGGTCGGAATAACGATGTCCCATTATCACAACATTACTACAGTTATTCACATGATTTGTCAGTGATGCCGCTATCACTCTTGTACGAACCTTGTCACGCTTTTCTATGCCCTTGGACAGCCCTCCGAAAAACTGATATATTTCGTTTTTCTTCACTGCTACCTGATCTCCGCCTCTTCCGAGTGCCATATCAAGTGCCTGTCTTGCCCACTGTTCACATTCTTTTACAGTATTTCCACCACGCCCTACACCTATTGATATAGTAGCATTCATACGGTCATTTATCTTTATTTCACGGATTTCTTCCAATACCTTGAATTTTTCTTCAATGAACTGTTTCACGAAGCGTTCTTCCATAAATACAAGATAACGGCCGCCTGTAAGTTTCTTGTAAAAACCGGTAGTAAGCGCCACCCATTTTGCAATTGTCTGTTCAACAAGTACAGTTATACGAGCTGCTTCTCCTTCTTCGTTTTCCCTCTCAAGCTCATCTTTATTATCGAATGCAATAAGCGCAACTGCCGGACGGGACAGAAGATACTCATCAGAGTTTGATTTGTACGTATTATCATCAACGAAATAAACAACCGTGCTGTCTCCGGCATTTATTGCAAAAGCAATAAACCAACGGTTATCTATCAAAGTATCCGTGCCGTTATCTTCAAACATAGAGTTTGGATTCTTATTGCTGAGATATTCACTGATACTGTTTCCGAGAGGATTTTTTTCTCCGCTTATATTCTTTTTAAAAAGATCATTTACATAGACGATCTCCTGTTCCTTGCCAACAACAGCAACCGGAACGGAAATCATATTGATACGGTTCGTATTGATATCATCAACAGAATGTGCCGCATCTTCAATAATATGCGAAAGATATTTTTTCAGGTTCATCGTTCCGGCTATTACAACGATCACCGCCGCAACAGATAATATAAGTTCTGCTGCAAAAATATACTGATTCCACCAGAATGAAGCAATCGCCATAACAAACATTACCGCAGCCATTACAATAAGCAATGGTGTTATAAACCAGCTTTTATGATCCTTTCCCACTTTGTGCACCTACTTTGGTATGTCACCGCATAAAGCGGCACATTATTATCAGACCTCCATAATTATTGGCAGTATCATAGGACTTCTGCGTGTCTTATCATAAAGTGTCTTTGAAAGTTCATCTTTGATAGCATTCTTTATAACGCTCCATTCATGTACACCTTGTTTGTCGCAGTCTTCAAGAGCACCAAGAACTGCCTCTCTTGCGTCTCCCATAAGCGGTTCGCTTTCCCTGACATATACAAAACCTCTTGAAACAATATCAGGACCTGCAATTACCTGTCCTGTAGCACTATCGAGTGTCACAACCACAACAATAAGTCCGTCCTGTCCAAGATGCTTTCTGTCACGAAGAACTATGCTGCCAACATCACCAACACCAAGTCCGTCAACAAGAACCTTTCCTGCCGGTATGCTTGGAAGCTGTTTAATATGATTCTTATTCAGTTCTATCACATTTCCTATATCGCCGATAAAAATATTTTCCCTCGAAATACCCATTCCCATTGCAAGCTCGGCGTGTTTGACAAGGTGTTTTTGTTCGCCGTGAACGGGTATAAAGTACTTCGGCTTTGTAAGACCCTGAATTATCTTCAATTCCTCCTGACAGGCATGACCCGAAACGTGTACTTCATACATAGATTCAGATGCTATCTTACAGCCGTGTTTCATCAATTCGTTTACAACTGTACTAACCATCTTTTCATTGCCCGGAATAGGATTTGCCGAAATTATGATATAATCATCAGGTCCGACTTCGACTTTACGGTGATCCGAATATGCCATTCTTGACAACGCAGACATTGGTTCTCCCTGACTTCCTGTCGTTATGAGAACTATCTGTTCCTTATTATACTGACCAAGCATATCAAGATCTATGATAAGTCCGTCCGGAACGTCGATATAACCAAGTTCGGAAGCTATCATCATATTGTTTACCATGCTTCTGCCTGAAAAAGCTACTTTTCTGCCATATTTCTGCGCACAGTCAAGTATCTGGCGTATACGTCCGAGGTTTGACGCAAAAGTTGCAATAATTATCCTGCATTTTTCAGCCTCTTTAAAAAGCATATCAAATGTACGTCCTATATTCTGTTCTGTTGGTGTATATCCGGGACGTTCAGCATTTGTTGAATCTGCCATCAAAGCAAGTACACCCTGTTTTCCGAGTTCCGCAAAACGTGACAGATCTATCATTTCCCCTGTCGTTGGGGTACAGTCTATTTTAAAGTCGCCTGTATGGACGATTGTTCCTGCTGATGTTGTGATTGCAACGCCCACTGAATCCGGAATAGAATGGTTGACATGGATAAATTCAATTGAAAATTTTCCGAGTTTTATACGCTGACCGGCTTTCACGACATTAAGTTTTGCTTTGCTTTGAAGATTATGTTCTTTAAGCTTACTGCTTACAAGTCCAAGAGTCAAAGCTGTTCCGTAGATCGGAATATTCATTTTCTTCAAAAGATACGGCAGTGAGCCTATATGATCTTCATGACCGTGAGTCAGCACAACGCCACGTATTTTATCACGATTTCTTTCAAGATATGTGAAATCAGGTATCACAAGGTCCACACCGAGCATATCGCCGTCAGGAAATGCCATTCCGCAATCGAGGAGAAACATATCATCCTCAAATTCAAACAATGTAATATTTTTTCCGATCTCATTCAATCCGCCCAAAAAAGTTATCTTTATTGAGGATTCATTTTTCACGTGATAATCACTTTTTCTCCCGTAACTTGTTCTGTAATCCTTTTCTGTTTTTCTTGATTTTGCAGCACCCGTACGATAATTCTCACTAAAATTAACTCCGTTCACATTGCTCTGCTGTTCCTGCATTTTCAGCGGCGCATTCAACCTGTCAAACAGTTTGATACCGTCAACAACAGAAGGTCTGCGTTTCTGCGTCTGTACAGCTTTGGAATATCTGACCTTAGAATAATTCCTGCCTTTTCCGTTCTTAGACGCACCTTTCTTATTAAAATCCGATAACACCAAATTCCCTCCATCTTCTTTATTTTTTATAAACGATAGCAAATTTCCGAACACAACTATCTCTTTTATTTTACTATCACAGACCAAATCTGTCAATAGGCAATTTCCCATTATCGTTTATTGCAGAATTTGCAGAAAAAATGCTTGATATTCTCAAGGGAATACTAACTTACAAGATATTGCGTATAATGAGCAATGCAGTAACACCCGGTATGCCGAGAACCGCAGAAATTGAAAGTGACAGCGGACTTACAGGTATTGTAACATTAGTCCATATTGATGTCAGGTTTACACACATAAGTGCTATCACTCCGGGAATCAATGAAAAAAACGCCGAGCGCACAGGATGTTGTGACCGCATTATTGCATGGATTATAATAAGCGTCAGCATGACCACCGCACATATAGCAATTACGATTTTTGTATCCATAAAAAAACTTCCTCCGTTTCATGAGTTTATACTACTCTATGAAAAACGGAGGAAATTTATTTGCCTGAAATCAAGTTTCTTCATATTCTTTTGTCATACGGTAACAAAGAACCATAAGACTGTCGTTAAGGTGTACATTTTCGACAATAACATCATCATAATCTACAGTAAGATCATAGTGACTGAAATTCCAGTAATTTCTGACACCAAGGTTGTAAAGTCTTCCGGCTATTTTTTGTGCCGCAGATTTTGGAACACAGAATATTGCGGCATCTACCTTGTTTTTTCCGCAGAATGTCTCCAGATCATCAAGATCTGTTACAACAATATCTCTTACTGTGCTGCCAATTTTCTGCGAATCATTATCAAATATTCCGATAAGCTGGAAACCTCTCTTTTCAAAAGACATATGCACTGCAACAGCTTTGCCAAGATTTCCTGCACCGATAAGAATAGTTTTATAGCTGTGATCCAATCCGAGAATATGACCTATTTCATTATAAAGACTTTCCACCGAATATCCATAACCCTGCTGTCCGAATTCTCCGAAACAATTGAGATCCTGACGTATCTGCGATGCTGTAAAGCCCATCTTATCAGAAAGCTGTCTTGACGATATTCTTGTAACACCCTTAGCCAATAATTCACCAAGAAAACGATAATATCTTGGCAAACGCCTTATAACAGGAACCGAAATTTTTTCATATTTATGCATTGCCATACTCACCTACTTATCCATATTGTTAATTTTTTGTCAAATCAGTATGTTAATATTTTAACAGGTTTTTATACAAAAGTAAAGCCTTGTTTTGAAATTTATCAAAAAAAAGCAGACAATTGTACCAATAAACGAAAATAGTACAATTATCTGCATTTTTTTATAATATATCCATGTATTGTCTGTATTTAGGAATTATGCCGGTAAAGTTGTCACTGAGACTTGCTCTTTTCTGGAACACTCCGGGGAAAGAATTTCCCTCAATAATTACAGGTCCGGAGTCACTTATTCCCACATCCCAGCCGATATACCCTACTTCGGGAACTACTTCTGCCGCCCTCTCCACAAGCTTGACAGCTTCTTCAAACATAGGAACGGAAAATCCGATTATATCAGTTCCTGTAACAGGATGTTTTTCATACTGATTATCATCCTTGTCAATTGCAGGAACTTTTACTGTACCATCATCTTCTACAAATGTATACATTCCTCCGCTGGAAAAGTTATCGACGACACCGCCGTTTCCGATTTTCAGAATCGCCTGAAGAAAATGTCCTTTTCCGTCCTTGCAAAAAGTAAACATTCTCAGCGTATTGACAGAGCGGGAATACAACCTGTTCATTTCGGAATGCTGGATAATAAATGTTTCCACAAGGTTCTGTTTTTTCTTTTTCAGAATATGATACAGTTTCACTATATCGTCTTCATCTTCCGTATTTTCAATGTGGTACTTTTCAACACCTATACCGCCAACTCCGTCTGACGGCTTGGCTATGATAACGGGATTTTTCTTCATAAACGAAACAAAGTCTTTTTCATCGGCAGTATCAAGATCAAGCCAGTCACGGTTCATGAAATCATTGAATCTCTTGTTGAATGCAATCTTGTCATCAAACAATTTCATTGCCTCTTTATCGTTATACTTGATAATTATGGCATTATTTTTTCCTCTTGTAAGAAAAGTTGCTCTTTGCTCATCATTCAGCTTGTAGAATTCAAACTCCTGATAATCATAGTAACCTGCCTGAAATTTCATACCGCAATGCACCATATCCTTTACAACTCCGACAAAGGATTTATCGCATTTCTTAGAAACTTCGCCGGCAATCTTGAACATCTTTAAATAATTCATTTTCAGGATTCTCGCCAGCATATACGTAACTTTTCTCGACATATCAACACTCCCGCAACATCTTATTTACCGGCAAGACATTTTACCATAACAGCCTTCTGTGCATGAAGTCTGTTTTCTGCCTCTTCAAAAATCTCGTCAGCGTGTGCCTCAAAAACATCCTCGGTTATTTCTTCGCTCCTGTGTGCCGGCAGACAGTGCTGAACCATTGCGTCAGGCTTTGCCAATGCCATAAGTTCTGCATTTACCTGATAGCCGTCAAATGCTTTTCTTCTCTTTCCTGCCTCGCCTTCCTGACCCATTGATGCCCATACATCAGTAATTACAACGTCAGCATCAACAACTGCTTCCTTAGGTGTGCGGAACATAGAGAACTTGTCACCGTACTCCTTTGCAAAATCAAGCACCTGTGAATCCGGCTCATATCCTTCCGGACAAGCTACTGAAATTGACATTCCTGTTTTGAGTGCGCCCACAATAAGCGAATTCATCATGTTGTTTCCATCACCGATAAAGCACATTTTCAGTCCGTTCAGTTTTCCTTTGAATTCACGGATAGTCATAAGATCCGCAAGAATCTGGCAGGGGTGACAAAAATCCGTAAGTCCGTTTATAATCGGAATACTGCCGTATTTTGCAAGGTCTTCAACTTCTTTCTGCTCAAAAGTACGTATCATTATACCGTCAAGATAGCGTGAAAGAACTCTTGCAGTATCCTGAACAGGTTCTCCTCTGCCTATCTGCATATCACGTGCTGAAAGGAATATCGGCTGTCCGCCAAGCTGATACATACCTACCTCAAATGAAACTCTTGTACGTGTTGACGCTTTTTCAAATATAAGACCGAGTGATTTTCCGGCAAGATGTTTGTGTGCTATGCCGTGTTTCTGTTCATACTTGAGCTGGTCGGCAAGATTGAGAATATCTATTATCTCCTCACCGGACAGGTCAAGCATTTTGAGTAAATTTTTCATAAAAATTATGCCTCCATAACTGATTGTAATATTTTCAGACCCTTGTCAATTTCGTCATATGTTATTGTAAGCGGCGGAAGCAATCTGAGAAGATTCTTTGCTGTCAGTATAAGCAGACCTGCATCTACACATTTTGCTGCAATTTCTTTTGCATTATCCTTTTCGGTTACAATACCGATCATCATTCCCTTTCCTCTGATTTCCTTTACATTAGGCATAGCGGAAAGTTTTTCCCTGAAATATTCGCCTTTTTTGCACACGTCAGCGAGAAATTCATTTGTTGCAACTCTGCTGAGCACTTCATTTGCTGCTGCACAAGCTATCGGATTTCCGCCAAATGTCGTACCATGAGTACCGGGTGTCATGACGGAAGAAAGTTTTTCATTGCAAAGACATGCACCTATCGGCAAACCGCCGCCAAGTCCCTTAGCAGAAGTGACAACATCTGGCTTTATTCCGTACTGCTCATAACAGTAAAATGTACCTGTTCTTGCAACACCTGTCTGTACTTCGTCTATCATAAGCAAAATGTCTTTTTCCGAACAAACTTTTGCTATCTCACTTACAAATTCCTCTGACAACGGCATAACTCCGCCTTCGCCCTGTATCAGTTCAATAAATACCGCACAAATTTCATCGCTTATATGTGCCTTAAAATCGTCTGTATCATTAGCAGTAACATACTCGAATCCCTCTGTAAACGGGAAGAAGAAGTTATGGAAAACATCTTGTCCTGTAGCGGCAAGTGTAGTCACCGTTCTTCCGTGGAAAGAATTTACAAGTGTCAGGATTTTCTGTCTGCCGATACCATATTTGTCATAGCTGTATTTTCTTGCAATCTTTATTGCACATTCATTTGCTTCTGCACCGCTGTTGCAAAGAAAAACTTTATCCATTCCTGTAAGACTGCAAAGTTTTTCTGCAACTTTCACCTGAAGCGGAGAATAGTACAAGTTTGAAATATGCTGAATCGCAGCTGCCTGAGAAGTAACTGCCTTGACCCATCCTTCATCACAGTAGCCGAGAGAGTTGACTCCGATACCGCTTGTAAAGTCTATATAATCCTTGCCGTCAGCACCTTTTGCCGAAGCACCTTTTCCGCTTACGAGCGCTGTCTGAAAACGTCCGTAGGTATGCATCATATATTTTTGTTCTTTGTCTTTGATTTCTTCAAAATTCAACTTAATTCACCTCATTTTTACGGGCGGAAAAAATCCGCTGCCGAATAATTTTTTTGAAATACGAAAACGGCTGACTAACAAAAGCCGGATTTGTTTAATAGAACATCGTGCCGATTCCTTCATCGGAGAACATTTCGATAAGAATAGAATGTGGTATACGTCCATCTATTATATGTGCTCTCTTAACGCCACGGCGTACTGCCTCTACACAGCAGTCTATTTTCGGTATCATACCGCCTGAAATAATGCCTTCACGCTTCAAAGACGGTACTTCGCTGACGTTAACAACAGGAATAAGTGTGCTTTCATCATCCTTGTTGCTGAGAAGTCCTTTTATATCCGTCATAAGAATAAGCTTTACCGCACCAAGTTCGGCTGCAATTCTTGCTGCTGCAAGATCAGCATTGATATTGTATACCGCTCCGTTGTAACCGCCTGCAATAGTGGAAATTATCGGAATGTAGCCATTTTTCGTAGCATCGGTTATAACTCCTGTATTTACTTCGGTTATTTCTCCTACAAATCCGAGATCTTCCGCAGTTATCAGTTTTTCCGCCATTATCATTCTTCCGTCAAGACCGCAAAGACCGATTGCCTTGCCGCTGTGCTGCTCAAGAAGCTGAACAAGACTTTTATTCACCTTGCCGGCAAGCACCATCTGCACAACATCTATTGTTTCAGCATCTGTTACACGCAGACCGCCAACGAATTTGCTTTCCTTTCCTATTTTTCCGAGAAGCTGACTGATTTCAGGGCCGCCGCCATGTACCAGTACTACATTTATTCCGACAAGCTGCAGCAAAACTATATCGCTCATTACTGCGTCTTTCAGTTCGTCGTTTATCATAGCGTTTCCGCCGTATTTGATAACGATAGTCTGACCTGCCCATCTCTGAATATATGGAAGTGCCTGTATAAGCACATTCGCACGATCCTTATCCGTAATGTTATTCATGTTTATCATCTCCGCATCAGGTTCTGTAATCACCATTTATTTTTACATAGTCATATGTCAGGTCACAGCCGTAAGCCTCTGCATAACCTTCTCCGTCATTCAGTGAAACGAGAATATCTATTTCGTCACGAATGAGTATTTCTTTTGCAAGCTCTTCCGAAAAATCAATTCCTGCACCGTTTTTGCAAACGTCAATAGTACCGTATTCCGATGCAAAAGAAACATCTACTTTGTTAACATCTACGTCACAACCTGAATAACCTATCGCACAAAGCACACGTCCCCAGTTTGCATCTGCGCCGAACATCGCCGCTTTCAGGAGACTTGAACAAATAACGGATTTTGCAACGCCTTTTGCATCTTTTTCCGTTTTTGCGCCGCTCACCTTACATACAAGCAGTTTTGTTGCGCCCTCGCCGTCTTTTGCCATCTTCCTTGAAAGGTCACGGCAAACTGCTGTAAGTGCTTCGACAAAAGCATCGTAATCCTCGCCCTCGGCAGTGATTTCCTCATTTTCTGCAAGACCTGATGCCATGACCGAAAGCATATCGTTTGTAGATGTATCGCCGTCAATGCTTATCATATTGAATGTGGACTCGGCAGCTGTTTTTACAGCCTTCTGAATCATTTCTGCCGAAATAGCCGCATCTGTTGTAACAAAGCAAAGCATTGTTGCCATGTTAGGATGAATCATACCGCTTCCTTTTGAAATACCGCCGATTTTTACAGTTTTACCGCCTATAACAGTTTCAACTGCAACTTCCTTTTTCACGGTATCTGTAGTCATAATTGCCTCTGCAACATCTGTTGAACCTTCAACAGAAAGTTCTTTTACAAGTGCCGGAATTCCCTCAGCTATAGGTTCAATCGGCAGAACCTGACCGATAACTCCTGTTGATGCAACTATAACATCATCTGCTGAAATACCAAGCTCTTTTGCCGTAAGTTCGCACATTGCCCATGCTTTCTTGTCTCCGTCCGCATTACAGGTGTTTGCATTGCCGCTGTTTGCGATAACTGCCTGTGCATAACCATCAGCAAGATTTTTTCTTGTAATAGTGATTGGTGAGCTTTGCACGAGATTTGTTGTATAAACGGCTGCCGCAGTACATTTTTTCTCGCAGTATATCAGTCCTATATCTCTTTTGGATTTGTTCTTCCTGATACCGCAATGTACGCCCGATGCCTTAAAACCTTTTGCTGCTGTTACTGAACCCTCTATATATTTCATCAAATAATCCTCCATATGTCAGGCTTATGCCCGAACACTTAAAACTTTATATTCCTCTTTTTTCAGAATGCCGGCGGAACAATAACCAATCCAGTTTTCTCATCAAGTCCGAAAATTATATTCATATTCTGAATAGCCTGTCCTGCTGCGCCCTTTACCATATTGTCAATCGCTGAGATTGCAACAAGAGTATTTGTACGCTTATCATGATGAAGTGAAATATCACAGAAATTTGAGTACTTTATGTTATGTATATCAGCGTTTGCTCCATCCGGAAGAAGTCTTACAAAAAATTCGTCCTTGTAAAACTCTTCATAAGCCGCTCTGATACGGTCAAAAGATACGCCTTCATTTATTCTTGCGTAGCAGGTGGATATAATACCACGGTTTACAGGAAGAAGGTGCGGAACAAATGTTATCGTTACATCCTTACCTGAAAGCTTGGAAAGTGTCTGCTCTATTTCCGGAGTGTGACGGTGATTTGCAACCTTGTATGCATGAAAACCTTCATTAAGTTCCGGATAATGATTACCCTGATTTGGTTTTCTTCCAGCACCTGTAACACCAGATTTTGAATCAACTATAATTCCCTCTGTGCTGACAAGACTGTTTTTAACTGCCGGAGCAAGTGCAAGCGGTGCACCTGTCGTATAACAGCCGGGGTTAGCTATAATGCGCTTACCCTTGATATTCTCACGAAATAATTCGGGAAGTCCGTAAACAGATTTCTTATGAAGATCATGGTCGAGAAAATCGCAGCCGTACCACTCTTTGTATTCTTCTTCGCTCTCAAGACGAAAATCTGCCCCAAGGTCAATAAAGGCTTTTCCTGCTTTATCACACTGTGCTGCAAGTTCCTGTGAAAGTCCGTGAGGAAGTGCCGCAAATATTACGTCGCTCTTTTCTACCACTTCATCCTGATTTTTACATTCCATGTCGCAAAGTGATTTATAAGAGGGATAAACATCACTGAGTTTCTGTCCCTCGAAACTTACTGAACTGATTGCCCCAATTTCTGCCTCTGGATGAGTAAGCAGAATACGTACCAATTCTGCGCCCGCATATCCTGTTGCACCAATAATTCCTGCTTTAATTTTCATTTCCTTTTACCTCTGTCCTATATACTATTTTATGAGCTGTTTTACTCTCTGAACTTGTGCTCTGACATTTTCTCCTGCCGGACCGCCGAGTACTTTTCTGCCATTTACACAATTTTCAAGCGAAATAGCCTCATATACTCCCTCGTCGAACACATCGCAGATTTTTTTGTATTCTTCAAGCGGAAGTTCTTCCAATGTCGTCTTTTTCTCTATGCAGAGTGCTACAAGCGTTCCGGTAGCCTTATAAGCATCACGGAAAGGAAGTCCTTTCTTTACAAGGTAGTCAGCACAGTCTGTGGCATTAATAAAACCGTTTGCTGCTGCCTTTCTCATATTTTCAGGAATTACTTTCATTGTATCTATCATAGGAGTGAATGCTGTAAGACACATTTTTACAGTATCGACTGCATCAAAAACTGCTTCCTTGTCTTCCTGCATATCCTTATTATAAGCAAGGGCAATTCCTTTCATAACTGTCAAAAGCGTCATAAGGTCTCCGAAAACTCTGCCGGATTTTCCTCGGACGAGTTCGGCAATATCAGGATTTTTCTTTTGCGGCATGATACTCGAACCGGTCGAAAAAGCGTCGTCAAGCTCCACAAATTTAAATTCCCAGCTGCACCACATTATTATTTCTTCCGAAAATCTGGAAAGATGAACCATTATTATTGACAGGGCGCTTGACAATTCGATGCAGAAATCTCTGTCAGAAACGCCGTCAAGACTGTTCTGACAGATTCCTGAAAAACCAAGAAGTTTCGCTGTTATCGTTCTGTCTATCGGATATGTTGTAG
This sequence comes from uncultured Ruminococcus sp., assembly GCA_902767155.1. Lineage (GTDB taxonomy): Bacteria > Bacillota > Clostridia > Oscillospirales > Acutalibacteraceae > UBA1213. The sequence continues at coordinate 17,225 of CACXGC010000020.1, forward strand.
TTGCAAGCGCACCGCTGCCCAATGGCATTTCATCCATGTGTCTATACGCACATTCGAGTCTGTCAACATCTCTCAGAAGCATTTCGGCATAAGCCATCAGATGATGACCGAATGTAATAGGCTGTGCTCTTTGCAAATGAGTATATCCGGGCATTACTGTATCAGAATACTGTTCTGCTTTTTCACAAATTACGCCAATAAGTTCTTTTACCATCGCTTTAACATTCTGAACTTCTTTTTTCAGATACAGACGAATATCGACTGCAACCTGATCATTGCGGCTTCTTGCTGTATGCAGGCGTTTTCCTGTCTGTCCAAGACGCTGTGTAAGTTCGCCCTCTATAAATGTGTGAATATCCTCAGCATTAGGATCAATTGCCAGTTTTCCGCTGTCGATATCGGCAAGTATTCCCTCAAGACCCTTAATGATTGCCTCTGATTCGCTCTTATCAATTATGCCGCACTCCCCTATCATTTCAGCATGAGCAATACTGCCTTCGATATCCTCACGGTACATACGGCTGTCAAATGAAATACTTGAATTGAAGTCATTTGTTTTTTTGTCGATTTCTTTTGAAAATCTTCCTGCCCAGAGTTTCATAAACATTCGCTCCTTCTTCTTTGGTTTCTTGCACCTTTTCCGTATAAGCACAAAGCCTGTACGCATACGGAAAAGGGCAGTTTCTATAAACAATAAGTCGGGCGGACAGTGATAAAACCATTCGCCCCGACATATTTTGTTTTAAGACACAGATTACTCTGTTATAAGACCCTTCTTTGCCTGAACCTTGATTGGAAGACCAAAAAGGTTGATAAATCCGGCACTGTCTTTCTGATCGTAAACTTCATCCTCATCGAATGTAGCGATATCAGCATCATAAAGTGAATACGGTGAAGTAACGCCTGCATCAATGATATTACCCTTGTAGAGTTTCAGCTTTACATCGCCTGTAACTGTTTCCTGTGTAGAGTCAACGAATGCTGAAAGTGCCTTTCTGAGCGGTGTGTACCACTGACCAAAGTATACAAGTTCTGCAAAGCGCAGACCAACCTGCTGTTTGAAATGATATGTATCTCTGTCAAGTGTGATCTCTTCAAGCTTGTTGTGTGCATGATACAAAATTGTTCCGCCGGGTGTTTCATATACGCCTCTGCTCTTCATACCGACAAGTCTGTTTTCTACGAGGTCAACTATACCTATACCATTTTCGCCGCCAAGCTGGTTAAGTTTCTTTACTATTTCCACACTGCCGAGTTTTTCGCCGTCAATTGCTACCGGTACACCCTTTTCAAAAGAAATTGTAACATAAGTCGGCTTATCCGGTGCCTGTTCGGGGGAAACACCAAGCTCCAGAAAACCTTCCTTGTTATACATCGGCTCATTTGCCGGATCTTCAAGGTCAAGACCTTCATGGGAAATATGCCAGATATTCTTATCTTTTGAATAGTTGGTTTCTCTTGTGATCTTCAAAGGAATATTGTGCGCCTCAGCATAATCAATTTCCTCATCACGTGATTTCAGATTCCACTCTCTCCATGGAGCAATGATCTTCATATCAGGTGCAAATGCCTTGATAGCAAGTTCAAAACGAACCTGATCGTTACCTTTACCTGTACAGCCGTGACAAATTGCGTCTGCGCCTTCTGCAAGAGCTATTTCTACAATTCTCTTTGCAATAATCGGACGTGCAAACGATGTACCGAGAAGATACTTATTCTCATAAACTGCATCTGCCTTTATTGTCGGGAACACATAATCCTCGATAAACTCCTTGTTAAGATCCTCAATATAAAGCTTTGATGCGCCTGTTTTCTTAGCCTTTTCTTCAAGTCCGTCAAGTTCTGTACCCTGTCCGACATCACCCGAAACTGCAATTACTTCGCAGTTATCATAATTTTCCTTCAGCCAGGGAATAATGATAGACGTATCGAGACCGCCTGAATAAGCCAAAACTACTTTTTTAATGTCACCCATGACAAAAACCTCCGTTTGATTTAAGTTACTTTATCATTATACACCTTTTTATACATTTTTCAAGTGGTAATTTACAATTTATTCTGATATTGAAATTTTTGTAGTATACTATATATTTTATGATAAAAATATACATTTTCTGTTAAAATCGTCAACATTTTTATAACTTTATCTCATTTTTACCACGTTTTTTGTTAAGTTTTGTCTGAAATCATGATAAGTAAGTTGAATATTAACTACTTATATGCATAAATTTATGCATATTATGCATATTCTTTTAACGGAAGTTTGTTTTATTCTCTCGCTTTTATGCTATAATAGCCGTATACTAATTTCTTGGAGGTTTTTATAAAATGAGTTTTTCTGTAACTGACCCTAAATCACTCAACATCAACTTTTTTGAAGCTATCGACAAGCAATGGATGCTTATCACCGCAGGCAACAATGAAAAATTCAACACAATGACCGCAAGCTGGGGCGGTACCGGTATTCTCTGGAACAAAAATGTTGTATTCACATTCATAAGAGAATCACGCTACACTCTTGGCTTCGTCGATGACAACGACTGTTTCACACTTTCTTTCTTCGGCGGCAATATGAAAAAAGAGCTTGCTTTCTGCGGCAGTCATTCCGGCAGAGATACCGATAAAATCAAAGAAACAGGTCTTGTTCCCATTTTTGACGAAAATGCACCATATTTTGAACAGGCCGAACTTGTACTCGTCTGCAAAAAGCTCTATCGTCAGAAATTGACAGAAGACAGCTTTATTGATAAAAGTCTGATAGATGCTCAGTATTCTAACAATGACTGGCATTATGCTTTTGTAGGTGAAATCGTCAAGGTTTTGAAAAAAGACTGATATGAAAACTATACTCATCACAGGCGCATCAAGAGGAATAGGCGCACAAACAGCAAAACTGTTTGCACAAAACGGCTATCGTGTCATTATCAACTATTGCCATTCTCAGAAAAATGCTGATATGCTTTGCAAGGAGCTTAAAGAGAACGGAGCTGATGTAATTTCGTATAAAGCGGACGTTTCAAATCCTTCTCAGGTTTCCGCCATGTTCGGGCATATTGAAGAATACTTTGGGGGCGTTTCAGTTCTTGTCAACAATGCAGGAATCGCACAGACAAAACTTTTCACTGATATTACAGACAACGACTGGAACAGAATGATATCAACAAATCTCAGCAGTGCTTTCTATTGTTGCCGTGCCGCTCTGCCGTACATGATACATCAAAAATACGGACGTATCATCAATATATCGTCTATGTGGGGACAGGTCGGCGGTTCGTGTGAGGTTCACTACTCCGCCGCAAAAGCCGGTATCATCGGACTTACAAAGGCTCTCGCAATGGAAGAAGGTCTCAGCGGTATTACAGTCAACTGTATCGCCCCCGGAGTCATCAGAACAGATATGACATCAAATCTTTCAAATGAAGATTTCCGGACACTCGCAGAAGAAACTCCAACAGGAACTATAGGAACACCGGAAGACATTGCCCGTACAATTCTTTTTCTTGCCGATGAAAAATCTTCATTTATTACCGGTCAGGTCATTGGCGTAAACGGGGGTTTTGTTGTATAAAAAATTTTCGCATCAGCAAATATATGCATAAAAAAACAGCCGGCACAAAAACCGGCTGTTCGTTGTTTTTTGTCTGCTATTATTCAGCTGCAGGAGCACCTACAGGACAAGTATCTGCACAAGAACCGCAATCTACGCAAACATCTGCATTGATTTCGTACTTGCCGTCACCCTCAGAAATAGCACCAACAGGACATTCAGCTGCACATGCACCACAGGAGATGCACTCATCAGAAATTTTGTAAGCCATGAAAAAATCCTCCTTTGACATAATTTTGTTACTTAATTATATCACTTTTTACAAAAAAATCAATAGTTTTATTGGCTTATTATCTACAATCTTCGCCAAGTTTTTTTGTTGATTTCAGCTAAAATAAAAATAAAATTTTGTGCTTGTTTACGCAAATCAGATATAATTGACTGTTATTATCCCACAAGACGCTCTCGAAGATAAAGCAGGATTTTTCTTTCCCGTCTTGACACCTGAACCTGTGTCATTCCAAGAATCATGGCTGTTTCCGACTGTGTTTTGTGCCTGAAAAAGCGCAGACCGATAAGCATACGGTCATTATCCGGCAATCCTGATAACTCACTCCTGAGTGACAAAAGTTCTGTTATTTTCTCGTCAGGTGCTTCGATAGGTATATCTGTCTGATTATCGGAATCATCAGTTGATGCATTCAGCGATACAGGCGGCGCCGATGCAGAAATTGCTTCTGAAATCATTTCACATGATACGCCCAGCATTTCCGCCAACTCTCCTATACTTGGCTCATGACCGTGATTTTTTTCAAATATCTCAGTTTCACGGTTGATTTTAAGCCACAGTTCTTTGATGCTCCTTGATATCTTAACTGTACCACCGTCACGGAAAAGCCGCTTTATTTCTCCGATTATGACAGGAACAGCATAAGTAGAAAAGCGGTATCCGAGCGAAACATCAAAGTTATCCGCCGCCTTGATAAGTCCGATACATCCTGCCTGAAACAAATCATCATATTCTATGCCCTTTCCTCTGAAACGTGCGGCGCATGAATGTACAAGTCCTATATTACTGTTGACAAAATCTTCACGTTCAGACATCATTCAACCTCGGAATAAGACGTTTCATAAGCGTGACAGTTGTACCTTTTCCAACCGATGAGCGTACTTTGACATCATCCATAAAGCTCTGCATAACTGCAAATCCAAGTCCGGCACGTTCATCTTCCGGAGAAGTAGTGTAAAGCGGTTCCATAGCCTGTGATATGTTTTCAATACCGCATCCCTTGTCACGAATACGTATAAAAACAACATTTCCTTCACAAATACGAACATTCAATGTTATTTTTCCGATAGTATTCTTGTATGCATGAACTACGCAATTTGTCACCGCTTCGGAAACCGCTGTTCTGATATCATTCAGTTCTCCGACAGTCGGATCAAGCTGTGCAACAAATGCAGCCGCCGATGAACGGGCAAAACTCTCGTTTACCGAACGGCTTTCAAAAACTACTGTCATTTCATTAACTGTATTCATGGCACTAAGTCCTCCTCTCCAGAACATCAAGACTGCCGAGTCCGGCAAGTTCCATCATTTTCCTAAGACTTTCGGGAACGCTGACAACACGGACTTTTCCGCCGTAAAGCTGCATCATTCGATACCTGCCCATAATAAGACCTATACCGGAACTATCCATAAAATGTACGGATGCAAAGTTAAGATGAAGATCCGAAGGCTTTTTTTCCTGAATTATTGCGTCAGTATACTCTCTTATTTTCCTCGCTTCATGATGGTCAATATCTCCCGAAAGATATACTGTAAGCCTGCCGCTGTTAAAAACTGTTTTCGGAACCATTCTGCTCACCTCCCAAAGCATTTTTCCGATAACAGTATAACACTTTCATATTGAACATTTTGCCGAAATAATACACCTCGAACAATTTTATGCCATGATTTTCCCTACCAATGTTTTACGAATACAGGAATATTTCCAATATGAAAATTTCACATGATTATAAGGCGAAAAGTCGTTGACTTAAAGAACGAAATGTAGTATGCTTTACTTATCCGGTTATGAAATTTTTGAAAAAAGAGGAAAAAAAATGAACAGTTTTAAATCAAGAAGAATTGTCGTGAAAGTCGGAACGTCAACTCTTACTTACGAAAACGGAAAAGTAAATCTGAAAAATATGGAAAAGCTCTGCAAGGTGCTGAGTGATCTTCATAACAGCGGAAAACAGGTAATCCTTGTTACTTCCGGCGCAATAGGCGTTGGCGTGGGAAAACTTAAACTTACAGAACGACCAAAAGAAACAAGGTATAAGCAAGCCCTTGCCGCTGTCGGACAGTGCGAACTCATGTTCCTTTATGACAAATTTTTCGGAGAGTATAATAATTCTGTTGCCCAGATACTTCTCACAAAAGATATCGTGCTGAACGAACACTCAAAGCAGAACGTTGTAAACACTTTCCAGACACTTCTCGAAATGGGTATTATCCCCATCGTAAACGAAAACGATACTGTCGCAACCGATGAACTTATCGGGGCAAATTTCGGAGATAATGATAATCTTTCCGCAATCGTTGCCGATCTTGTTGGCGCAGATCTTCTTATAATTCTCACCGATATCGACGGATTGTACGAAACTGATCCGAGAAAAGATAAGAACGCCAAAAAAATAAAACTCGTCGAACATATTGACGACCATATCCGTGAAATAGCCGGAGGTTCGGGTTCTAACCGTGGAACAGGCGGTATGTCTACAAAAATAACCGCAGCCGCTGCTGCAACAAGTGCCGGAATAAACACTTGTGTAATGAAGGGCGATGACCCCTCTATTATTTACAAACTCCTTGACGGTGAAGAAATTGGTACAATGTTCCTCGCAGTCGAAGGCACTATATGAACAGTCACAATAAATTGCAAACAAAAAGTAAGTCCGGCGGACAATTTCCGGAGAACTTACACTAATAACAAGGAGGCTTTTTGGATGACAACAATGGAAGAAATGGGCGCAAAAGCTAAAGTCGCTTCACGCCAGCTTGCTAATGCCGGCGAAAAGAAAAATGAAGCTCTTAAAGCAATCGCCGATGCGCTGAAAGCAAATTCAGACAAAATTATCGCTGCTAACGCTGTTGACCTTGAAAACGGAAAGGCAAATCAGCTTTCCGCCTCTCTGCTTGACAGACTTATGCTCAACGAAAAACGTATTGACGGAATCGCTCAGGGTGTACTTGAAGTTGCTGCTCTGCCCGACCCTATCGGAACGGTTATTTCCGGCAGCACAAGACCCAACGGTCTTAAAATTACAAAAGTCCGTGTACCTATGGGCGTTATAGGCATCATTTTCGAGGCTCGTCCTAATGTTACAGCTGATGCAGCAGTTCTCTGTCTGAAAAGCGGTAACGCTGTTATCCTCAGAGGCGGAAAAGAGGCAATCAATTCAAACAAATGTATCGCTGATATAATGCGTGATGCAGTAGAAAGTGTCGGACTTGACAAAAACTGTATACAGCTTATAGAAGATACTTCAAGACGCTCATCAACTGAACTTATGGAGCTTACTCAGTATCTTGATGTACTTATTCCAAGAGGCGGAAAAGGTCTCATCCGTGCAGTTGTGGAAAATGCAAAAGTTCCTGTTATCGAAACCGGTGCCGGAAACTGTCATGTTTACGTTGATGAATTTGCTGACATTGATATGGCTGCTGAAATTATCTATAACGCAAAAACTTCACGTCCTTCTGTATGCAATGCCATAGAAACAATCCTCGTTCATGAGAAAATAGCCGAAAAAGCCCTGCCGGTTATAAAGGCAAGGCTCGATGAAAAAAATGTTGAACTTCGCGGATGTGAAAAGACTATTGCCATACTCGGTGAAAGCGTTGTTCCTGCCGACGAATCCGACTGGGAAACCGAATACGGCGATTATATCCTCGCTGTCAAAGTCGTTGACAGTTTCGACAGTGCAGTCGAACATATAACCAAATACTCTACAGGTCACAGCGAATGTATCATTACTGAAAATCTCAAAAATGCAAGACGTTTTACTGAGTGTATTGATGCCGCTGCGGTTTATGTGAATGCTTCAACAAGATTCACGGACGGTGGAATGTTTGGCCTCGGTGCTGAAATAGGTATTTCAACACAGAAACTCCACGCAAGAGGTCCTATGGGACTTAATGAACTGACTTCAATGAAATTTATTATTGAGGGTGACGGTCAGGTAAGAATTTGACGCATCATAGAAGTAAATAAATCAAAGCAAGAAGTAAACTGTAATCCGGCTTTCCGTCTTTTTCACCGATAAGCAGAAAAAGTATCGCCAATATAAGAGTTTTATCCTTGTCTTTAAATAATGCTCCGATTACACTTTCTTTTTCCTGCTCAGGAGGCTGTATTTCATGCGAAGACTGTGGCTGTGGCTCTTGCTCCTTTTCTTGTTCCGGCTGTGATCTGGAATGAATCTCATTCATTTGTTTTTCGGCCTCGTTTTTCATACGCTTAAATTCTTTTTCATCCAAATCATCACCCTCTAAATCAAAACAATTCTTTTAACATCGGAAGCAATTTGAGAACCGCTAACAATTTTACAGCCTGATCTGCACGCTGACGGCGTTTTTCACTGAGAAACGGCTTTAATGCATTTATCAGTCGTGTGCTGTCGTTTTCTTCATTCATCCTGCCTATTAGCGGCGCAAATTTCATGATCGCACTCATCGTATCAGCATTTGCCGCCGGCGGTGGTTCAGGCTTTGTGCTGCCGCCCGAAAGAGAGGATAAAAGTGACGCTATATCTCCGGAAGGCTTTTCAGCTGCCGGAGGTGTGTTCTCCCCTATTCCAAGCATACTTCCGAGAGAACGTATCTGTTCCATTGCTGCCGGGTCACTCATTATCGCATTGACAGCACTCTGAATATCAGCCATTCTTGTTTTCCCCCATCAGTTTTTTCAACAAAGCCTGCGCTTCGGGAGTCCTCAGTATTTCCTCTGTTTTGTTCTTATCTGCAAGAATTCCTTTTACCTGTTTTTGCTGATCCGGAGAAAGATTTCCGAATAATCTGTTTACATCTCTCTTATCCATAATATCACCTCATTTCATTCCGGACAGATTTTTTTATAACTCTGTTTTTTTAAAGGAGGTTTCTGACATGAAAATTATTGTTTTTTCCGACAGTCACGGCGATACAACAGAATTGCGTGCCGCACTCAAAAAACACCGCCATACAGATGTTGTTGCATTTTGCGGCGACGGATGCAGCGATATTCAGAAAATCCGCATGGAATTTCCGGACAAACAATATTACTCTGTATGTGGAAACTGTGACTGGTACTGCAGTGAACCCAACATTCAGAATTTTGAGCTTGCCGGAAAAAAATTCTTTATTACACACGGACATCTTTTCGGTGTAAAACAAGGATATGACAGAATTATAGATCTTGGAAGACAAAACGGCTTTGATATAATCCTTTTTGGTCATACACACAAACAGCTGACATCTGTTGAGGGCGGAATACTTATCGTAAACCCCGGTTCTATCGGCTACAGCGGACGCTATACTATTCTTGAGATAAACGAACAGACCGGAAAAATCAAAGCAACTGAATATCCTCACGATGATTATGGTCCGGTTATTCTATAATATGCCGTTTGATAAATTATATTCACTGCCTCAGAATATAAAAAAAGAACGAAGAGACACAAAAATCTCTTCGTTCTCGGTTTTTATGGGGAAATCACTACACAAATTTTCATTCTTCATCGTCAGAATCTTTTATAAAACTTTTTGCAAGATTCATGACTTCTTTTCTCTGCTTAGGATTAAGGTTACGAACTACAAACAAAAGCTCTACTTCATATTTTGTTGCGGCATGAGTACGATATTTATATCCGTCGTCCTCTTCAGCACCTGAATGAATTTCTGCTACTGCATCTTCGAGTTCTGCTTCAACACCTTCAAGCAATTTCTGATAGTTGATGTTGTACACCTTTGCAATTTTGATAAGAGTATTAATGTCGGGTTTGGTTTTACCGGTTTCGTAATAGGTATAAGTGGAGCGTTCAATTTTCAGTCTGTCAGCAACCTGCTGCTGAGTCAAACCACACTCATGCCTATAATACTTCAACCAATAAGAGATCATACTGTACATTACTCTCTCCTCCTTTGTTAAAAATCTTAGACAACCCCTGTGCTTTTATTATAACCCAAAATTATCTAAAAGTCACGCTTTTTTTGATAATTATTACGAATTTTCACAAGAATATCAAATTTATGATAAAATTATTCTCGAATTCGGTGAAATTGTTTAGTCTTAATTGATATTTATTAAACAAACTTTTGTTCCGAAAATCAAATATTCGGGCATTTTCGACATTATTTTTATGCAATTATACAATTTATTTTGCTGTACAATTATTTGCACCCTTCACATTTTCAGCATTTCATCGTATTCAGTTTAATACGCTGAATTATGAAAGTAAATATTGATAATTTACGATATTATACCAAAATATTCTCCTGTCAGTATCATATTTTTCAGCTGCAATAATCCTCTATGAACTCTGTCAGTTTTTTTTGGTCACTAACTATAATTCCTTTTTCAAGCATCAGCCTGTCCTGCTCCGGAAGGTCTGATATTCTGCGTGAACTTACATATATCGGCACTGCTGAACCTGAATCAAATGCTGCTACTTTCCCCTCGTATACACCGAGAATGTATCTGTTGTTTTTATTCTGCGATAGTACAAAAGAATTTTCGTCTGTTCCGATACTTCCAATCGGTGTCTGCTCTGCACCTGCTCTGTCTGACGAGGAAAAACTTGCTGTCACCAACAAACACAATACAAGAAAACAGCCTGTAAATCCTATCAAGTATTTCATTCTCATCACTCCTGTATATATTTTTTGGGAATTATCACGCAATTATTCACCTTGTTATTATAAATTTTCTACAAAAATACAGATAAATGCAAAGATGGTTTCATTTTTTAAAAAAATTTATTCCATTTTTCTTATTTTATGGTATAATAACATATGTAAGTTTTTGAGATTCTGCTGCTTTTTTCGTGTAGCAAAATTCGGGCATCAAAAATGTTAATCGGAGGTAGATCTTTTAATGCGAAAAACCGATATCAGCAATTTTAATGACGAGACTGTATCCGGGCCTTCCGTCTCGGCCGGAGAAGTTATCGGCGGCTTCTTCTCGATGATATGGAAAATTATCAAAACTGTTCTGCTGGTGGTTCTTATCACCCTACTCGTAATCGCAATTTCGTTGATAATCTATATCATTTCTCTGTCAAATGAACCTATGGACATAAATCTTAATAATATCAAGCTCAATCTCACGAGTTTTGTATACGTTCTCAAAGACGGAAGTGATGACGAGTTTGAACAGTATCTGGAACTGTATTCAAATGAAAACCGTGTCTGGGTAAATTATCAGGATATACCAAAATATATGATCGACGCACAGATCGCTATCGAAGATAAACGATTCCTTGAACATAACGGCGTTGACTGGTACAGAACCGGCGGTGCTATTTTCAGCCTTGGTACAGGAGGCAGACAGTACGGCGGCTCTACTATAACTCAGCAGCTTATAAAGAATCTTACTGATGACAACGAGGTAAGTATAAATCGTAAGTTCAGAGAAATTTTCCGTGCCCTGAAACTCGAAGAACAGTACAGTAAAAACGATATTATAGAAACTTATCTCAATATCGTAAACTATGGTGCGGGATGCCGTGGCGTACAGTCGGCTGCCGAACTTTATTTCAACAAAAAAATCGGTGACTGCTCTATTGCCGAATGTGCAGCTATCGCCGGAATAACACAAAACCCTTATGCATATAATCCTCTCGTCTACCCTGAAAATAACAAAAAACGTCGTGAGGATGTCATAGACGCAATGTTCAATCAGGAAAAAATAACATATGAGGAATATGAAAATGCTTTGATCGAATCTCAAAATATGAAATTCGTCGGATATGTTATGGCAAATGACGACGAAGACGAGGAAAGCGACTGGAACTGGTATATGGATCGTGTGTTCCGTGATGTCGTAAGAGATTTGCAGCCCGCTTTGAATATCAACCGTGATCTTGCCGAAACTATGATATATAACGGCGGTCTTAACATCTATTGTGCTATGGATAGTCAGGCACAGGAAATAGCAGAAAGAAAAATTCGTGAATGGGAAACTCCCGGCGATAAAACTATACAGTGTGCATACGAGATGATGGACTTTACCGACGGCCGTGTCCTTGCAACAGTCGGCAGCAGAAACGAAAAAGACGGTCGTCTGCTTTGGGATATGGCAACACAGTCTACTCTCCAGCCGGGTTCAACTATCAAACCTGTTTCATCCTACGTTGTTGCTCTTGACAGAAAAGATATAAACTTCTCTTCACTTATATCAGACAGACCCGCATCTGACTGGAGTTATGACGGCGGCAATGCTGTTCCCGGTCCTAACAACTGGTATCTCTCCTACTACGGAGATATTACTGTTACACGAGCACTTAATATTTCTTCCAATGCCGCAGCCGTAAGTGTACTTAAAACTATCGGCATGGATACAAGCTATGATTTCCTTACTAACAAACTGAACTTCCAGCATCTTGACCCCGAAATGGACAGTCATAACCTCGCCGGCCTATCTATAGGCGGTTTCCACGGCGGTGTTACAGTTGAGGAAATGACCGGCGCTTATCAGATATACTGCAATGGCGGCATTTATTACAAACCGTACACATATTTCTACGTAACCGACAGTATGGGCAAAATAATACTTGACAACCGTGATATAGGTATGCCGGATCAGGTTATTTCAACAGAAACTTCTACTATTATGAACCGTCTGCTCCACGATATAGTCAACGGCGGCGGAGAATCTCTCGGATACAGAGCAATTGTTGACGGTTGGGATATTATCGGCAAAACAGGTACTACTGACGCATCGTGCGATAACTGGTTTCTCGGAGCTTCTCCGTATGCTGTAGCAGGTATTTGGGCAGGTCACGAAACTACTTATTCTATTCCGCAAGAAGAACAGAATCAGGTTCACTACCTTTGGAGAGATATAATGAAAGAATATCTCAAGGACAAGGCTAAGAGAGAATTTGTTCTTGGCGGAGATGTTGTACAGCATAATTATGTAATAAGTGACGGTAGACTTACGAACTACAGTGTGAGCGGTAAAACATCGGTCGGCTATTATACCGAAGACAATATGCCCGGATATTCAAGCTTTGACCCGAATGCCGGCAAAGTAAGAGAACAAAGTACAAGTTATGAGCCTGATGATGACGATGATTACGACGAATCATCAGATGATACAGAAGAATCTTCCGAAGAAGTTTCCGAAGAGCCGGAACCTGAACCGGAGCCGGAGCCAGAGCCAGAGCCGGAACCTGAGCCAGAGCCGGAACCTGAACCGGAGCCGGAACCGGAGCCAGAGCCGGAACCTGAACCGGAGCCGGAACCTGAACCGGAACCCGAACCGGAGCCAGAACCTGAACCGGAGCCAGAGCCTGAACCACAACCGGAAGAGTCGTAAAAATCAATAAATTCTGTTCCGGCATTATGCCGGGAAAATAAACAAAAGGAGTTAAAAAATATGGTACAAGTAGCAGTTATGGGACATGGTGTTGTCGGTTCGGGGGTAGTAGAAGTACTCCAGAACCATCGTGACAGTATCGCAAAAAGAGCAAAAGCTGAATTGAATATAAAATACATTCTTGATATCAGAGATTTTCCTGACAGCCCTTATGCAGATAAATTTACCAAAAACTTTGATGATATTCTGAACGACGATGATATAAAAGTCGTTGCGGAAGTTATGGGCGGTGTACATCCTGCTTATGATTTCACAAAGAAACTTCTGCTCGCCGGAAAAAGTGTCGTTACTTCAAACAAAGAACTTGTTGCTACCAAAGGTGCGGAATTGATTGAGATAGCAAAATCTAATAATGTAAACTACCTTTTTGAAGCAAGCGTTGGCGGCGGTATACCGATCATACGTCCGATGGTACAGTGTCTTGCGGCAAATGATATGATCGAAGTTGCCGGTATTCTTAACGGTACAACAAACTTTATCCTTACAAAAATGATTCGTGAACATATGGCTTTCGATGATGCTCTTAAAATGGCACAAAGTCTCGGATATGCCGAAAGAAATCCTACCGCTGACGTTGAAGGTCACGATGCCTGCCGAAAAATCGCAATACTCGCATCTATCGCTTACGGAAAGCATATATATCCAAACCTTGTACATACTCAGGGAATTACAAAAATCGCTCTCGATGATGTTGCTTATGCAGCATCATGGGGCGGTGTTATAAAACTTATCGGTCAGGTAAAACGTCTTGATGACGGAAAACTTGATATCACTGTAGAACCTATGTTCATTTCTTCCGAAAGCCAGCTTTCAAGTGTCGATGATGTATTCAACGGCATTCTCGTCCGTGGAGACGCTACGGGCGATGTAGTATTCTATGGCAAGGGCGCAGGAAAACTTCCTACCGCAAGCGCTGTAGTTGCCGATATGATAGACTGTGCAAAACATCTCAAAGAAAGAAAATACCTCTATTGGGCAGACGGTGACGAAAGTCTTGTTAAACCGTATAACGAAACAGAATATCCTGTGTATTTCCGTGTTTCATGCGAAGACAAAAAAGCTGTTGCTGATGCGGCACTCGAAATCTTCCCGAATTCGAGAATTCTTGTGCGTTCTGATGCGCCTGAAACAGAACTTGCTTTCGTCACAGAAACAATGACGGTTGATATGCAGAATGAAAAATCAGCTGCACTTGAAAAAGCAGGTGCTGTTATCCTGTCAAAAATCCGTATTTCGGATTTATGATATATAAAAGAAAAACGATTTGGGGGAGAAAAAAATGAGTTTAATCGTTCAGAAATTCGGCGGAAGCTCTGTTGCAAATGCAGAAAGAGTCTTTAACGTTGCTAAAATCGTTACAGATACCTACAAGAAAGGCAACAAAGTTGTTGTTGTCGTTTCTGCTCAGGGCGATACAACCGATGACCTGATTGAAAAGGCTAACGAGATCAATCCTGATGCATCAAAGCGTGAAAAAGATATGCTTCTTGCGGCAGGTGAGCAGATTTCGATTGCTCTTCTTGCTATGGCTATCGAGAAACTGGGCTATCCTGTTATTTCACTTCTCGGCTGGCAGGCAGGTTTCCAGACATCTTCTGCTTATACATCAGCTCGTATCAAGCGTGTAAGAACAGACAGAATTGTTAAAGAACTTGACAAGAAAAATATTGTCATCGTTGCAGGTTTTCAGGGTATTAACCGCTACGAGGATATAACTACCCTCGGCAGAGGCGGTTCGGATACAAGTGCTGTTGCAATCGCCGCAGCAATGCATGCTGATCTTTGCCAAATCTTTACGGATGTTCAGGGCGTTTATACTGCCGACCCGAGAAAGATACCAAATGCAAAGATGCTGAAAACTATCTCTTATGATGAAATGCTTGAACTTGCTACACTTGGTGCGCAGGTTCTTAACAACAGAAGTGTTGAGATGGCAAAGAAATATAATATTGAGCTGGAAGTTCTTTCAAGCTTTACAAATACACCAGGAACAATCGTTAAGGAGGCTTCTAAAATGGAAAAAATGTTAATAAGCGGTGTTGCAAAAGATACAGAGGTTGCAAGAGTATCAGTAATAGGCGTACCTGACGAGCCGGGTCTTGCTTTCAAAATGTTCTCCAGACTTGCTGCAAAGAATATCAATGTTGATATCATTCTCCAGTCAATCGGTCGTGACGGAACAAAGGATATTTCATTCACTGTTGCAAAAAGCAATGCAAAAGAAGCTGCTGCTGTTATGGAAGAATATATTCAGAATGTCGGCGGAAAGACTGTATCCGTTGACGAAAAAGTTGCAAAAATCTCTATCGTCGGTGCAGGTATGGAAAGCCATTCCGGTGTTGCTACAAAGATGTTCGAGGCTCTTTATGATGCTCATATCAACATCCGCATGATTTCTACAAGCGAAATCAAAATTTCCGTTCTTATCGACGAAGACAACGCTGATGCTGCTGTCAAGGCTATTCACTCAAAATTCTTTGAAGAAGATTAATTTTCAGTCTAAAAAAAGCCGCCCGAGCGTAAACAATTCGCTCAGGCGGCTTATTTCTTTCTAAAGTAACATTTTATGAAAGCAATGCTTTTATTCTTCTGACTGCCTCTATTGTCTTATCTCTGTCACCGAATGATGTCAGACGGAAAAATCCTTCTCCATTTTTTCCAAAACCTGCTCCAGGTGTGCCAACTACATTAGCCTCGTTCAGAAGATAATCAAAAAACTCCCAGGAGCTCATGCCTTTCGGACATTCAAGCCAGATATACGGCGAATTTTTTCCGCCGGTGTAATATATACCAAGTTCGTCAAGTGCCTGTGAAATAATGCGGGCATTTTCTTTATAATATCCAAGATTCACCTTGATCTGTTCCTGTCCCTCGGCACTGAATACGGCTGCTGCCGCACACTGAACAGGCCATGAAACACCGTTGAATTTTGTTGCCTGTCTGCGATACCAGAGCTTATAAATATTATGTCCGTCACGTTCAAGCTCTTTCGGAATGACTGTATAACCGCATCTTGTTCCGGTAAAACCTGCTGTTTTTGACAGCGAACAGAACTCTATTGCACATTTTCTTGCTCCCTCTATCATGAATATGGAACGTGGCAATTCTTCGCTTATAAACGCTTCATATGCACTGTCATACAAAATAACCGCATCATTTTCATTAGCATATTTTACCCATTCTGCAAGTTCTTCTTTCGTATATGCAGAACCTGTAGGATTATTCGGAGAACAAAGGTAAATGATATCAGCATGAACAGAAAAATCCGGTTTTGCTTTAAAATTATTTTCCTTGTTGCAGTCAGCGTAAATAATCTTTCTTCCTGCCATAATATTCGAGTCAACATATACAGGGTATACAGGGTCTGTCACCAGTACAACATTATCACCCGAAAAAATATCACAGATATTTCCGCAGTCGGATTTTGCGCCGTCCGAAATCAATATTTCATCTGCATCAACTTTTGCACCGAAACTGCTGTAATAGTCAGAAATAGCCTTGCGGACAAATTCATATCCCTCGTAATCAGGATAACCCTTGAAAGTTTCCTTTTTGGAAAGATCATCTGCTCCTTTTTTCATAGCATCAACTACCACAGGTGCGAGCGGCAGAGTAACATCTCCTATTCCAAGACGGATAATATCCTTTTCCGGATGTGCTGTCTGATAATCTCTTACTCTCTTTGCTATTTCAGCAAAAAGATAATTTGGTACGAGTTCATCAAAATGCTGGTTTATTTTCATATCAAATACTCCTTTGTGAATTATATCTTCGGCAAAAACTCAGTTTTGCCACAGGATATCCATATTATAGCGCATTTTCGCATTTTTTACAATACTTTATCGTCAAAAAAACCGCTCTCAAAAGAAAGCGGTTTTTGCGCGTTTATTCGTTAAATGACAGCTGGCTGTCATTTTCTACACTTTTCTCGGCGGCCGCCCTTACAAATTCACGGAAAAGCGGATGTGCGTGGTTTGGTCTGCTCTTAAATTCCGGATGGTACTGTACTCCGATATAGAAACGATGTTCCGGAATCTCAACTGCTTCAACAAGCAATCCGTTTGGTGATGTTCCTGTAAAGATCATTCCGTTCTGCTCAAACTGGCTGCGGAATTCGTTATTGAATTCATAGCGGTGACGATGACGTTCGGCAACTTCCGGTTTACCGTAAGCACGTTCCATTATCGTATTCTTGCGTATCTTGCAGGGATAAGCTCCAAGACGCATAGTACCGCCCTTGTCAACAATGCCTTTCTGATCGGGCATAAGGTCGATTACTTTATGCTTGCTATCCTCATCAAACTCTCCGGAATGTGCATCCGCAAAGCCTATAACATTTCTTGCGAACTCAATTACAGCGGTCTGCATACCGAGACATATGCCAAGATATGGTACATCATTTTCTCTTGCATATTTTGCAGCAATGATTTTTCCCTCGACACCTCTGTTTCCGAATCCGCCGGGGACGAGAATACCGTCAACATCTCCAAGATGTTCTTCCACTGTATAATCGGTTATAAGTTCTGTATCCACCCATTTTATGTCGATAAATGCCTGATTTTCATATCCGGCATGATGAAGTGCTTCGGCAACTGAAAGATATGCATCGTGAAGTTGTACATACTTACCGCAAAGAGCAATTTTCACTGTCTTATCTCTTGCAGATATTCTGTCGAGCATTTCCTGCCATTCGCTCATGTCAGGTGCCGGAGCGTTAATGTTAAGCTCACGGCATACTATGTTGCTGAAATTAGCTTCCTCAAGCATCATAGGCGCTTTGTAAAGAACAGGAATTGTTCTGTTTTCGATAACACAATCGTCCTTCACATGACAAAACATAGCTATTTTCTTGAATATGCTTTTATCCTCGATTGGCTCATCGCTTCGTAGTACCATGATATCAGGATTGATACCAAGCGAACGGAGTTCCTTTGCACTATGCTGTGCCGGTTTGGATTTATGTTCTTGACTTGCTTTAAGGTACGGCACAAGACAAACATGAATGAAAAGACTGTTTTCGTGACCAACCTCTACACTTACCTGACGTATAGCTTCAAGAAACGGCTGACTTTCAATATCTCCGACTGTACCGCCAATCTCTGTAATTACAACATCTGCATCACTGTCTTTGCCAACAGCGTAAATAAATGATTTTATCTCATTTGTTATATGCGGAATTACTTGAACCGTCTGACCCAGGTAATCACCCTTTCTTTCTTTTTCAAGGACGTTTGAGTAAACTTTACCGGTTGTCAGATTAGAGAATTTATTCAGGTTTTCATCTATGAATCGTTCATAATGTCCGAGATCCAGGTCCGTTTCCGCACCATCTTCTGTTACATAAACTTCGCCGTGCTGATAGGGACTCATTGTTCCCGGATCCACGTTGATGTACGGATCAAGTTTCTGTGCCGCTACCTTTAAGCCCCTTGCTTTCAATAAGCGCCCCAAAGAGGCTGCGGTAATTCCCTTACCCAGCC
>CACXGC010000021.1 GCA_902767155.1 uncultured Ruminococcus sp.
AGTTCTAATGGTTTGTCCTCAAAATTATAAAGAATATAATTTGATAAACTCATATGCCCTGCTTTCACAGCGGTTCTTACGGCTCTTTCATAAATATCATGTAATTTCCAGTGATCAAAAGCAATCCTAACAGGTTTTATTGGAATTTCAGAAAGCTTTCTCATATTTTCAGGATTTATAAGTCTTGAATCGATTCCTTGATTAAAGTCAACATAACGTTTTTTGGGTTTTTTGTTTTTTTTGGAAAATAAATCGTCAAAATATGGTTTGAAAATAGGATATGTTTCCAAAATAACTTCTTTTTTTGCTGTATAGTACTCTAATAAATAGTGCTTTTTTAAAAGTTCATATATTTCTTGAACTTTATCGCCTTTGCTTTTTGAAAGTAGATACTTAAACTGCTTTACGCATAATCTAATATATCCTCGATCATTTTGTCCTGATTTTAAATTTGCAATAGCAATTTCATATAGATTAGGTGAGAAATATGTATCTGTTTTTGAAAAACCAGCTTTTTTTATATCATCAATAATATCATTAAACCGACAAGAAGCCAGTACATTGTTATCAAGTAGAAGCAAATCTCTTTTTGCTCCATAACGTTGTTCTGCAACATGAACTTGTTCCGATACCGGTAAATACTCCATATATATTGGTTCAAGCTTCGGAACAGCACAAAACTTACAATGATTGACACAACCTCTTGTCATATATGCAAAGTAGGCATTGTTAGCAGGGTATTCATAATCTATTTCCTCAAGAATTGAATAATCCAATGGTAATGTATCAATTATCATATCATTACCATCGTCAAGTTCACCAGGTGTATGCAGGGTACCTTCATGCGGTTTTATACCTGTAGCTTCTTCTACTTGTTTTGGTAATATAGATGCCATAACTCCGCCAACCATAACTTCCTGCGGATCCTTACATAGTTGTTTTACAAAATTTATTGTTTCAATGGTTATGTCCCAATAGAACGTAAATAATGTGGTTATTCCCACACGGTCATACTTACGAAACTCTGGTTTGAAATATTCTTTTTTATAAAAAAATCTACGATAATATCTAAATAACTCCTGTATTACAGGATTTGTATCGAACATCGGAACTCCATCCAATAATGATTCGGAGCCTTTTTTAAGATATAAACATATTTGTGGCTGATATAACTCCCAAAATATAGAACTGTCATTTGCATATAGCTGTTTTAATAGCATTTCAAATGTATCTCGCAACACCAATTCCTTTAAGTCACCTTTAAAAAAAGTTACGTTATCCCCTAAAGTCTTATAGTATGTAGATATTTTCATAAGTCCCATTGGGGGATACTTATTTTTATAATTGGGTTCTATTAACAGTATTTCACGACTCATTTACTCAATTCTTCCTGTATTTTATTTATTACCACATCTGCCATATCATGTGGCAATATAGCTCTGATTATCCCATATATTTTTCCTATAAGTTTCTGTTCTTTTTTTGAATACTGTGAAAGATTTTGAGACTTATACTTTACTTTCTTTTTGTAAGGATTTTTTTCTTCGATTTGTGGCTCTCCATCTTCTGTTGGTAAAATCACTGAATCATCAGACTTAGGAATGTCATAGGTATCTTGAATAGCTCCATACACTCTTGAAAGTACTTCGTCCGTTTCTTCTTTTGTGGTTCTGGTTTCAATTGTTTTATCTGCTCTTGCGACCTCTTCTTGAAGTTTATCAATTTGAGTTTCAAGAGACTCTTTATCTTCTGGAGAATCAAATCCTTCTGTTAATTTTTCATCATATTCGTGTTGCGTTTTAGAAAGCTCCTGACGCTTCTGATAAGCTTTCTTAACCTGATTAGCATGATGATAAATCGTATAAAAACGATTAAAAAACAGCTCTCTCAATTTATACTCAAATTCTCGACAATAGTCATTTATATTAAAATAATCTCGACGTGCATTAGGACGCAACTCAGAATGAACAGCAAAAACCTCTCCAACAAAATATGAATAGCCTCGTGATTCCTTATAAAATCCATGATTATAAAAAGTCAATTCATTCCCGATCTGAATATTTCCTTTTCGTAATCGTATTCCACGCATAGTATTTACTGCTGGTATTGCTTTTTCAAATCTACTGATGCCATACCACATCCACGAAAGAACAGAATTATCATCAGAATAAAAAATTTCAAACTGAACATCCAACAACTCATCATATTTGACTTTCTGTCCATTTTTTTCTTCATAAAGCTTTGTTTTATATTCCTTGTAGAGTCTATCTCCATTCACAAAAACATTATATTCATCGAGAATGAAGTTATTAGCTTCCGCAAATTCATGTATCTTTGACCGAAAAATAAAACCTACTTCATATGGCAAAGGAGCGACACTTCTCAAATACTGTTTTATTAGGTTTACATCAAGTAATTCTGAGGCACTTTTCTCAACGCCAATCATCTCAACCTTAAAGAAGTGTTTATCTTTTTCGCACTCTTTAGTAGAATATGATGTAACACTATCAACTAACGCAGCAGCTTCAGGATTTTGAGTGTGATCTACAAGGATTTCCTTAACCTTTTTTGCATTCCAAGAAACAACAGATTCTATTTCTTCACCAAAAGCCGAACATGAAAACCTTAATTCTTGACAAACAGAGATTCCTCCTAATCGTCCAATTCCTCTGAACCCTTTGTTTTCGGCAGGATCTTTAGTTGAATCAGCTATACTGCTCATTATCTTTATAAAATCTGATGCAGCAATACCCACACCCGTATCTTCAATAATAATGCTTCTATCTTCTGGTGAAATATCAATATAGATTTCTGCATTATTACTGTTGATCAGACCTTGCTTGATAGCTTTATCTATTGAGTCTGCCGAGTTTTGAATATACTCACGATAAACGATTAATAAGTTTTCATACATTGCTGTGGTCAGATTTTCTATTACATTCTTACCAATAAAAGCCATTTGCTACCACCACTCTCTTACTGCTTGAACTGCTTATAAATCGGCTTTGGGAATTTAATATTGAGTAACGAACTAAATACCGGATTTTGAATAATATATTCACCTTGTTCCAATCGAGCCATCATACTTTTATATACGGAAGGAATAAACCTATAATCGTTTTTTGCAATTTCAATGGCATTAGTACGTCCGTACGCAAACGAAGAACAGTTCCCTGTTACACGAGTATGAATTGCACTTTTAAATTGCTCAGCAGCAAACAAAACTACACCTAATGATCTACCTCTCTCAGCAATATCAAGAACTTGGCGAAGAATCGGTGAACTCTTTGGTGTATCTGTAGATGCATACTTATTTAATTCATCAATGAAAATCACGATTTTGGACGGAGGTGTATAATCACCATCTTCATATTGACCGAGCTGTAAATCATATATTGCTCTTACAGCATCACCAAAAACAAAACTTTGCATATCATCGTTTAGCTTCGCTATATCGATAACATGAACTTCATTTTTCTTAATATGCTTTAACGCTTCACTAATGCGGGTTTCCACTGAATTATTACGGATACTATCGAAGATTGGATTCCTGTATATAGATTTCTTAACGATCCTTTCAAATTTTCTCCAGCTCTGAACGGTAATCTCTTTTTCTTTTTCTTTTTTTCCTGCTTCGCCGCAGCTATGTACCTCTTGTAAAAATTCTGTCCAATCGTCGAGATGACCAAACTCCCCACGCTCAGATATAATATAACTTAATATTGCATCCATTGTTTGCGTAGGATCGTCAAGACTTGCAAACATTAAGTCAAGGTTTTCCTTATCAAACTTATATTCGTATTTGTACAAATGTGCAACTCCACGTTTTATATTATTATCAACAGTAGCTTGATCTAAATATGTATTCCACGCACCTTTTTTTGAATAAGGATAGTAATAGTGTACATTTTTAAAGGGAGTTGTAGTCATACCCATTGCTCTATACAACTCATGCGTCGCTTTTTTCTCAGATTCGTTTTCAAAGGGATTAGGTTCATCAATCGCAAGCAAGTCTTTTCCTTTGACATTAAAAATAACAAACGCAACATCATCATCCGATTCATCATCTACTCCAGTAATACATTTATCTTGTATCGCTTTTAATAAGAACATCGCATATGATGTTTTTGCTGCTAATCCTGAAATACCTGATATGTTTAGATGAGCTCCCTCCGGACCAATTAGAAAACGTGAGTCCATATGGACTGGCAAAGTGATTCTGTCCTTTTCACTTGCTCCTTGATACATTTCCAAGTAGCCACAAGGAACGGGGTTCTTAATATTTGATAAACCGAGAGCGTCTGCCACTTCGTTTTTTTCAGCCATACAAACTGACTTGCCATTAAGAACAGGAATATAAATATTTTTACTATTACCAACTATTCGAGCTTTGACATAATTCATTCCTATGCGATATGTTAATGGAGATGTATCGACATCGCCAAAATCATTTGAAATGTATTCCGAAAGAAAATTTGCTGTATCTGTTATGTGAGATATTTCCTCAATTACTCCGTATGTTACGCTATCACTAATATGCTCAACTTTTACCACATCAAACGGATTTAAAATCATTTCAGGTCTTGTCCAGAAATAGAATTCCTCCATAGTTGAAGGATTCTTCTCTGTTGCTAATATTTTACCAATTACTTTACCCACAATAATAACTCCTTTGTATTAAAATAGATTCAAAAACATACTCTCACCCAAATATTTACTCTTTAAAAAACTCTCAGTTACATATACAGGGTAAAGGTGGTTTGCCCATCTTCTATCTGCTCCATAGCAAACTGGATTACGCTCGTTTATAATATTTGCTGTTATAAGGTCTACTTCTTCTGAATCTAATCCATTTTGTTCCTGTTCATCATTGATCAATATCTTTTCAATCTTTAATATACCATCAAAAGGATTATCCGTAACACGGCGTTCTCTTATTCTTACAAACCATACCGCAAAATAAATGTTCCCAATACGATCAGAATAATATTTGCTCACTGGTGTTCTGCTGAATAACTCAAGATTTGCAATCAAGTCTGAATTATTCCTTCCGTTTTTATCAATACAATATTCTGGATTGAAAGACTTTGATACGCCAACAACAAATTGGTAATTGTTTCTAAATCGTTCAAGCTCTCTTTTGCTGCCGATTTTATGTACTTGATATTCAAGGCTTCCATCTTTAAGGAGATATTGATTTGGCATAAGAAAACCAAGCCTCACTAACTCAGCAACCATTGCTTTTTCACGTTCAACCATATAATCTTGAATTACGGCAATACCTTTATTCTCAATTTTATCTCCTAATTCAACTTTTGTCGAATAAGGAATTATACTTGCAAATTCAAGTTGACGACTTATCAATTCTGGATTTTCATTTATTTTTTTCCTTAATAATTCAAAAGCAACCTTATCATCAACCCAATCATTACTTTTTGCCTTTTTGGGCAAGGCAATTACTAAATCTCTCCAAAACATTATCCTTTCATGGCTTC